>DAIEQT010000246.1 GCA_027347545.1 Ignavibacteria bacterium
AATTGAATACTTGAATGATGACGCAGACACAAATTTTGAAAGATGTGTACTGTTTAACTACGCGAATGTGATAGAGCCAATAGAACGATCTTATTCTTAATTAGCAAAATCGCGATTATTGTGTTCTTGTTTATTTAATCAATTGCAATTTGTCGGGGATGGGCGCGTAACGGAATCGACTTGGTACCAATCAGTCTATTGTAAATATACCCGGAGGCACGCAAACAGATGTGAAATCCTTAATTCACCTCATTAAATAAACGAACAAGGAAGTTGCGCTGATTCCAATTCCAATAATAATTAAACACCCGCCTGGTTTTCGTAATCCATTTCTCAATATTCTTACTGGTTCGGAATAATAACCAACTTTGCGAAGCGCTCTCCTTTTGAGGTTTGTAGGAAAATTTAGAATCTTTATTACTTTGTAAATACCAAGATTTCTCTTAACCTCTTTCTTAGCATTTGTTATACCTAGAATTGTATTCAATGACGGTTTTCTATAACGGAATAGTTTCATTTCGGTGCCCATATTAGTTAGATGAAATTGATTAGTAAACTGAGTTGAAGTCTGTCTTAGCTGATTTTTTTTGTTAACGTTTTTACTATATTGGAATTTACGGAATTAAGTGAGGTTACTGACCGGCATAATTATCAAAAACATGCTGATAAACAATTTCGCACTTTTCTTGATATAGATTTGTATCGTAAATAGATAGTAAGTTTTTATCCAAGAATTCTTCTATCTCGAGTCTGACGCTTGCTCGGCTTCGTTGCTTCTTTCTCCAATCTAGTACTAGTTTCTTTGCCTTCAATGAAACGAGTAATCCTTTAGCGGCATTTTTTACAAGTACTTTTTCACTTTCGGTCAGTTTAGGCTTTTTAAGCAGATCAAACAGAGCAAGTTCTTCTTCCGATAAGTTTTCTTTTATCCCCCGCTGTTCTTCTTCACTCAATTCATCAGAAAATTTAACTAGATTCCTAAAGAATTCATCTACGTTCTTAGAGCCGGAATTATATTCATCTATTAATTGCTGAAAGCGCTCAGCGTAATCCATTCTTGATTTGTTTAGTGATATAAGCGCTTCAACTTTTGCTTGGATGGCGTTTTTCAAAATTTCTGCTTGAGTATGCTTCCTGTTTCTATCAATCCATTTCTTTAACGATTCAAAATCTACTTTACTCAAATCGATTGATGATACCGGTTCCTTTATAACATACGGCTCTGCTTTAACTGAGCCATCTAATAAAGATCGAACTTGTTTCATTACCCTAGATACGTCAACTGGAGGATTGAGCGATCTTATTTTTTCTGCTAAAGCCACAACTAAACTAACTATCGGTTTAAATTCATTTGATCTCTTATCCGGGAGTATTGCTTTGAATAGAGTCTGAGAATAATTTGCCAAGGAAAGAAATTCTTTCTTCTTTTCTTCTGATACTAGAATCTTTTCAACCGCATCATCAATTAATCTAATTATATTGAGCTTGTCTTGAGCGAGTAGTTCGGCCAGATCAATTTTAATATCTTCACAAAAATCATTTATATGTGTGCAAACCCGTTTTAATTCTTCTATTAGCCTTTCTTTCGGTTGAACAGGTATATCTGTTTGGCCGGCGCCCGCACCATATATTGCCAACGCTTTTTTAAGGTATTTGAACACACCGATATAGTCAACTATTAATCCGTTTGTTTTGTCTTTGAAAACTCTATTGGCTCTTGCGATTGTTTGCATCAGGGTATGATTGCGCATTGGTTTATCTAAGTAAATAGTAGAAACCGATGGCGCATCAAATCCCGTCATCCACATCGCGCAGACAAAAACTAATCTGAACGGGTCTTTTGGATCTTTGAATTTCTCATCCATTTCTTCTTTGACCATTCTACGACGATGCTTTTCAATATCCAGTCCAAGATTTTTAAATTTCTCTATTTCATTTTGCTCTTGACTTACAATAACCGCAAGTTCAGTCTCTTCCATGTAGTTAAGTTGATTCTCAAAATCCTCTTTCTCTTTATCATCGCGCGCACTTTCAACTGATAATTCCAGCTCTTCAATTTTATTCTGCCAGATTGCAGAAACTTTCTCGTACATTTTTACGGCTGTTGCTTTATCAATTGAAACGACCATTGCTTTACCAAGGAATCCTCTACTAAGAAAATGATCAACCAAATCTGACGCTACTTTATCCAGCCTATCATTACGAGTAATTAATTCATACTCGCGCGAAAATTCACGTCCAAGTTTTCTTTCTTCTTCAACATCAAGTTCGGCTTTCTCGATTATTTCTTGCATCTGGTCATTAAACAAATCTTTGTCTTGAAGCTGCAATTCAGGAATTCGATTTTCATAATAAAGGGGAACTGTTGCGCCGTCATCAATTGACTGTTTAAAGTTATAGACACTTACGTAATCACCGAACGTATTACGGGTTTTTTCTTCTCCCATAATCAGCGGTGTTCCGGTGAACGCAATAAAAGCCGCATTAGGCACAGCGGTTCTCATATTCAGCGCGAGAGTATCGTATTGAGTGCGGTGAGATTCGTCTGTGATGACAATTATATCCGAACGGTCTGAAAGTTTTGGATACACTTCACCAACTTTTGTTCCAAATTTCTGAATAAGAGTGAATACGTAGCGATGGTCTTCTGTAAGCAATTGTTTTAAGTGATCGCCGCTTTCGGCATGGACTTCGTTTTCTTTAACTACTCCGCAACCGGCAAAGTTTTTATATATCTGGTCATCAAGTTCAATTCTATCTGTGATTATAACGAACGTGTAATTTCCACTAAACTTTCTGAAAACTTTTTCAGCAAACATTATCATTGAAAAACTTTTACCCGATCCTTGCGTATGCCAGAATACGCCTAAACGACCTTTGTTATCTTTGAGCCTAGAAAAAGAACCGATTACATTATTAACGCCTAGATACTGGTGATTCTTGGCGATAATTTTAACTAATGCACCGCCGCCCTTTGCGGTTTGATAGAGGATGAAGTTTTCAAGCACATCGATGAAACGATTTTTTTCACAGATGCCTTTAATGATAGTATCTAGCGAGACAACTCCAGTTTCTCCCTCGCTGTTAATCTTTTTCCAATCATTGAAGTGTTCAAAGTCTGAAGTGATAGTTCCTATTTTACTTTGTGAGCCGTTAGATAGAATTATGAAGGCGTTATACCAGAACAGTTGCGGAATTGCATATTTATAATCTTTGAGGTTGTTATCGTAGGCGTCCTCAAGATTTTTATGTATAGCTTTAAGTTCGATAAAGATCAGCGGTAGTCCGTTGACAAAACCTATTAAATCAGCACGGCGTTTGTATAAATCTCCGGTAATCCAAAACTGTGAGGCTAAAAAGAAATCATTGTTCTCCGGATTATCAAAGTCAACAACTTTTACAATATAATCTTCC
>DAIEQT010000249.1 GCA_027347545.1 Ignavibacteria bacterium
TTCTTTGAAAAATTATATTGATGGTAAATTTGTTGTTAGTGGAGACAAAAATATTGATGTCATCTCTCCGCTTGACGGAGCGATAATCTCAACAGTTCCTATCTCTGATGCCGAAGCGATTAATAACGCTGTAACCGCTGCACAAAAAGCATTTCCTTCATGGTCTTCCATGCCGATAAAAGAACGCGCACAAATGTTTTTTAAGTACAAAACTCTTCTGGAAAAAAATCTAAATGAACTCGCCGAATTGATACATGAAGAAAACGGTAAAACAATTTCTGAAAGTATAGCCGAGATTGAAAAGAGTATTGAGGTAACAGAATTTGCTTGCTCACTTGAACAGATAGCCGCCGGTGAAGTAATGGAAGTTAGCAGAGGTGTTGAGTGTCGTGTTGAAAGATACCCGGTTGGAGTAGTTGCTTGTATTACTCCTTTTAATTTCCCGCTGATGGTTCCCAACTGGACAATCCCTAACGCACTCGTTTTAGGAAATTGTATGATTCTGAAACCATCCGAACATGTTCCGCTAAGCGCAAATAGAATTGCCGATCTACTGAAAGAAGCCGGATTGCCGGATGGTGTTTTCAATGTTGTTCATGGAGCGAAAGATACTGTCGAAGCCATTTGTGATCATCCCGGCATTCAAGCAGTTTCATTTGTGGGTTCTACAAAAGTTGCAAAGCTTGTTTACACACGTTCAACTGCAAATCTAAAAAGAGCTTTAACTCTCGGAGGCGCAAAAAATCATTTAATAGTTCTACCCGATGCTAATGTTGCAATGACCGCATCAAATGTAGCTGTTTCAATGTCTGGTTGCGCGGGACAGCGTTGTATGGCGGCATCAGTTATGGTTGCGGTTGGGTCGGTTGATAATATAATTGATCAGCTCGTTGAAGAAGCTAAGAAAATTATTCCGGGAAAGAATCTTGGCTCTGTAATTTCAAAAGAAGCAAAAGCTAGAATTGAAAATTATATAACCGAAGCCGAGCAGCAAGGTGCAAAAATTCTTTTAGATGGTAGAAATTGTATAGTATCCGGCAAAGAAAACGGATTTTATGTCGGTCCTACTGTTATTGATTACGTAAAGCCGGAAATGAAAATTGCAAAAGAAGAAGTTTTCGGTCCAGTGATTGCAATCATTAGAACTGAAACTGTGGATTCAGCTTTATCAATCCAGCAAAGCTCGTTGTATGGAAATGCCGCTTCTGTTTTTACCCAAAGCGGCGGAATGGCAAAGTACATAAGCGAACGCGCAAGTGCGGGAATGATTGGTGTTAACATCGGGGTGCCGGTTCCAAGAGAACCATTTTCTTTTGGAGGTTGGAACGAATCAAAATTTGGAACTTGCGATATAACCGGAAAAAGTTCTATTGAATTTTGGACCAAGCTGAAAAAAACTACAGCTAAGTGGAATCCTGAATCTCAAATTAACTGGATGAGTTAATTTAGTAGCTAGTAAGAAAATAAGTATAAATAATAATACCAGGAAAAATTAAAGGTGTGGGCATGTCAAGGATAATACGTGGTGGTTTAATCCAGGCAACTCTATCAATATCTGCTGAGCAACCAATTGTAAAGGTGAAACAATCTATGATAGAGAAACATTTACTTATGATTGAAGAGGCCGCAAAGAAAGGTGTACAAATATTATGTATGCAGGAGCTTTTTTACGGACCATATTTTTGTGCTGAACAAGAAACGAAATGGTATTCACTTGTTGAAAGTATTCCTGAAGGACCGACTGTTAAGCTGATGCAAGAAGTGGCGAAAAAACATTCCATGGTAATTGTTGTTCCGATTTATGAAGAAGAAATTCAAGGTGTTTATTACAACACAGCAGCTGTGATTGACGCTGATGGAAAATATCTTGGCAAATACCGGAAGCATCATATTCCTCATTGCAATCCTGGTTTCTGGGAAAAATTTTATTTCAAACCTGGCAATCTCGGTTTTCCGGTTTTCAAAACTGCTTATGCTGATATAGGAATTTACATTTGCTATGACCGCCACTTTCCTGAAGGAGCTCGGGTTCTCGGCTTAAACGGAGCAGAAATTATTTTTAACCCATCTGCTACAGTTGCCGGACTATCGGAATATTTGTGGGAACTTGAACAGCCTGCTCATGCAGTTGCTAACGGATATTTTGTGGGTGCAATTAACCGTGTTGGTACGGAAGCCCCTTGGAACATTGGAGAGTTTTATGGTAAGAGTTATTTCTGCACTCCCCGCGGAAAAATTATTGCACAAGCAAGCAGAGATAAAGATGAAGTAGTTGTAGCCGATCTTAATTTAGATGAGATTCAAGAAGTTAGAAACGTATGGCAGTTTTACCGCGATAGACGTCCTGAGGAATATGGGGCGATAAGTGATGTTCAAAAGTAAGAAGCAAGAAATCAGAAGCAAGAAATCAGAAGCAAGAAATCAGAAGTAAGAAATCAGAAATAAGAATTAATTGTTAAGAGGTAATAGTGGAGGTGAAATCAAAGAGCTTTCAAGATTTAGTTGTATGGCAAAAGGCTCATCAATTTGTTTTGAGTGTTTATAGGATTACGAAATTATTTCCAAAAGAAGAGCAATATGGTTTAAGTAGCCAGTTTAGACGAGC
>DAIEQT010000256.1 GCA_027347545.1 Ignavibacteria bacterium
ATAAAGATTTGCCAAACCTTTTAAGCGGAGATTTTCAAGTTCACTTTTGTTTAGTTGATCCCGTAAATCTTGAGATTTCTTTTCCAAGCTGACGAGAAATTCTTCAATCTTGGTTTTGTCCGTATCCAAATATTGTTTTGCGAGATTAATAAACTCATCATCAAAACCAATTCGCTGCGCTACTTCAAATGCATAGCTTGAACCGGGCATCCCTTGCTTAAATCTGTAAGTCGGTTTCAGTTCGCCCGTATCAAATTCCATAGAAGCATTTTGAAATTCTTCAAGCTGATTAGCTACAAGTTTCAGACTTCCGTGATGTGTTGTTGCAAGCACTCGCGCACCATTGTCTCTTAGAGTTACTAAAACTCCAACTGCTATTGCAGAGCCTTCCGCTGGATCAGTTCCGGTTCCAATTTCATCAAGAAGTACTAAAGACTTATCGTCAGCGGCTTCAATAATGTTTCTGATGTTCGTTAAGTGAGAGCTAAACGTGCTGAGATCATCTTCAATTGATTGAGCATCGCCGATATCAACTAAAACTTTTTCGAAAATATGGAAATTTGAATCGGGGAAAACCGGGACTGGAATACCGGCTTGAGCAAGACAAACTAACAAGCCGCAAGTTTTAAGAGTAACAGTTTTTCCACCGGCGTTCGGCCCGGTAATGAGAACTACCTTTTCATCTTTCAGTTTCAAGTTCATTGGAATAGTTTTACTATGACCAAGACGTTTAACAAGCAACGGATGTCGGGCATCAATGAGCTCGAAAGGTTTATTGAGAAAATAACTCGGATGTGTTCCAATAACTGCGATAGAATACTTTGCGCGCGCGAAAATAGAATCGAGTTCGGCAATCGCTTCTAATGATAGTCTGAGAGCGATGTTATGCCCTCCGATTTTCTCTGTTAAATCTCGAAGTATCTTTTCAATCTCACGTTTCTCTGCAAAGTGAAGCGAAAGAATTTCGTTGTTCATTTCGAGAGTTTCTTCCGGTTCAATATAAACTGTTTGTCCGGTAGCAGATTCCGAATGAACGAATCCGCGCACGTGCCGTTTATGTTCAGCTTTAATAGGAAGAACTATTCTGCCGTCGCGCTGAGTTACAAACTCTTCTTGCACCAAATAAGAATCGCTCAATTGCCGAAGAAGCCTCTGTACAAGCTTTTGCAGCGATGCCTCCCTTTCGCGAATATCAACTCGTATCTCTCTCAGCTTTGCGCTTGCTGTGTCTTTAATCTCGCCATTGTCGTCAAAGACTTTAGAGAAGTGATGCTCAAATACTTTATCAATAAATAACTGCATGAGCAAATCTTTAAGATGTGTTTCTGTTTCATCATCTTTTGGTTTTAAGAATTGGTAAAGCTTTCTCGATTGCTGCGCCAAGTGCAGAATATCAATTATCTGCTTGGCAGTAAGAACAACGCCTTGAATTTTGCTATGAGAAAGTGTTTCGTGCAAGTCGGGCAAATACTCAAATGGTGGTTCTTCATTCCGAATCAAAATTTCTTTGGCTTCATGTACGCGTAAGTTTTCCTTTTGGATTTCATCAAGCTCGTATTTTGGCAGCATTTCCAGAACTAATTTCTTGCCGCTTTCAGTTGCGCAGTACTTTTCTATCTGTGCTATAACTTTGGGGTATTCTAACTTTTCTAATATTTCTTTGGATATCATTTTATTTTGCTGGAGTCTATTTGTGTAGTAGTATCGGTGTCATCTTTTTCGATGTATTCTTTTATTACTTCAGTCGCTTTCGAACGGTTTCCGATTATAAAATCAGTCGTTTTAGGAATCAAATTAAGAACTGAGTTATAAAACATAGAGTCCTCTCTATCCACAGTTTTAGGATAAGCAAAGATGTTTAGGAAGAGGCAAATAGTACTTGTGAAGTACAAGATTTGAATAACGCCAATCAATCCGCCGAGAGTTTGATTGATAAGGTTGTTCACCTTATCCGTTGGATGAATAATTCTTTTAACGATTGAAGTGATCAGAAGGACCGCGAGAAAAATTACTATGCCGGAAATTAGGCTGGCTAGGTAATCATCTTGGTTAAAGAATGAGGTAAACAGCTTGCCTACTTTCCCGCCAAGTTGAAACGCCAGAACAATTGCAACAATCAGTCCAATCAAACCAATAATTTTGCGCACTAACCCATCCTTAAAACCAAGTATGAATCCAACGATTACAATGACAAGAATAATATAGTCTAGATAATTCAATTTCCGCTCAAAAGTTTTTCAAGAATTTCGCGAATTACTTTTCCATCTGCTTTACCTTTTAAAGTTTTGACGGCAAGAGGCATCACTTTTGGAAAATCTTCTTTGGTTTTTGCGCCAACTTCTTCTGCTATCTTTTTAACTTCTGCCAGAATTTCTTCTAAAGTTAATTGCTTTGGCAAATATTCTTCGATTATTTTTAACTCAGCTTCTTCCTTGTCTGATAAATCAGTTCTGCCGGCATTCTTGTATTGCTCAATAGATTCTTTTCTTTTTTTAGCCGCCACTGTAAGAATGCGTAAACCTTCTTCATCGGTAAATTCTTTACCGCTTCCGCTTTTTTCAAATTCTAAAATCAATGCACGGATTGAACGAACGGTTTCCAAGCGGAGTTTATCGCCGCTTCTCATCGCGTCTTTTAAGTCGTTGTTGATTTTGTCTTTTAGATTCATAAATACCTCTTTTAATTTTTATCTGCTTTAATATAAAATCTTGCGCCAACCGGAAAGTGATCGCTATATCCGCCAATGTATTTGCTGCCCATGTAAGTTGGTAAAGCTCCACTTGCTCTATCGCCGGATTCAATGATCATGAATTTTGGTTTAACTACTTCATAAGAGTCACATTCATACTCTAACTTTTTACCATCATTTAATGCTGGGGAAACAATAATCTGATCAATCATATCCCAGTTTCTTGCAAACAAATAAGAGCCATCTTTCTGTTCTGCTTTTTTGTAAGCCAGATTTAGCATGTTGTTCGGTTTATGCTCTTCTCCACAATTAAAATCATCTGCCTTAAGCATTCTATAAACTGACTGATCCATCGGTTCATCGTTAAAATCGCCGAGTAAGACAACATTAGCGTTTGGCTCTTGCACAAAAAAATCATCTAATTCAATTCGCAAAGTTTTTGCTGCTGCTTCCCGGTTAACTTTGGATTTCTCCTTTCCTCCACGTCTTGAAGGCCAATGATTTACAAAGAAGTGAATTATTTCACTGCTTGCTTTATGTTTCAAAGTAACATGCAAAATATCTCGCGTGGGATACCGAGTTGGAAGTATAACTTCAATAGTTTTCAAATCTTCAATCTGAAATACTTTTCTATCATAGAGCAGCCCTACGTCTATTCCGCGTGCATCTTTAGACTCTCGGTGAGCCGGAATGTACTCCCTATCCTTCAAAGCATAGCATAACCGCTTCATCATATTAAAATTTTCAACTTCTTCAATTGCTAAAACATCCGGTCCCTTTCCGTTATTCAGGTAGTTTATAACTTTGGCTAAATTGTTAAGTTTAACATTGATTTTCCCTTCCGTCCAAAACTTTTCAGATTCCGGCAAGAATTCAGCGTCATTGGTGTTTGGATCATCTACAGCATCAAACAAGTTCTCAATATTAAACTGAGCAAAATATAGCGTCTCTCTCTTTTCGGTCTGGCAGTATAGAATTTGAGGCAAAAATATTAACAGCGCCAGTAGCTTAATGATGGTTTCTTTCATAAGTCCGCAATTTTTTATTGTAGTAATGAATTCCTATTTTCGATTCAAAATATAACCAAAAAACATTATCAGTTAAGGAAGCTATGAGTAAATTTTCTTCCAAAAGGTTTGTAATTATAGATGCAATGGCTTTGGCTTACAAAGGCTATTACGCTTTTATTTCCCGTCCACTCTCAAATTCCAAAGGTGAACCCACTTCCGCCGTGTTCGGTTTTATTAACCAATTGTTCAAAATAATTGAAGACACAAAACCGGACTACATTGCTGTAGCGTTCGATTCCAAAGAGAAGACTTTTAGGCATGAACGCTACGAAAATTACAAATCCTCTCGCCAGGCTATGCCGGAAGATATGATTCCCCAGATTCACAGAATTAAAGAAGTAATAGATGCCTTCAACATTCCGATTTACATTTTGCCCGGCTACGAAGCCGACGACCTGATAGGAACAGCCGTAACAGAAGCTGCTAAACTTGGTTTTGATTGCTATGCTATTACTCCGGATAAAGACTACATCCAGCTTGTTGCAGAAAACGTGCGTGTTGTTAAGCCGGGAAAATCCACAGAAGAAATTGTAATACTTGATGAAGAAAAAGTCCGTGAAGAAATGGGCTTTGAGCCTAAGCAGATGATTGATTATCTCGCGCTTGTTGGCGACTCAAGTGATGATATTCCGGGCGTTGCCGGTATTGGTCCAAAAACTGCGGTTCCGCTTATTCAAGAGTACAAATCGCTGGAAAACATTTATAAGAATATTGATAAAATTGAAAAGCAAAGCATTAAAAATAAACTACTTGAAAACAAAGAGAACGCTTTCCTTTCCAAAGAACTTGCTACAATAAAAATTGA
This sequence comes from Ignavibacteria bacterium, assembly GCA_027347545.1. Lineage (GTDB taxonomy): Bacteria > Bacteroidota > Ignavibacteria > Ignavibacteriales > Melioribacteraceae > Stygiobacter. The sequence goes on from DAIEQT010000256.1 coordinate 4,565, forward strand.
TACGCCGTTCCATATGAATTTTCAGGAAGCAATTTTTGAGAAGCCAAACTTTGATAAACTCATTGCGCTTTTTGCAGAACTGGATTTCAAATCCTTTCCGGCAAAGCTTAAAAAAATTTTCGTTGATGTTGTTCCAACCGAGACCGAGAAAAAAGTTACAGCAGTAAAACCAAAAGAAAAAGAAGAAATCGCAGAGCCAGTTCCGGAAACAGTTGAAGTCTTTGACAAAACTAAAGTGAAGTACAAGCTGATTATTACTTCAAAAGAAGCCAAGGAATTGGCAAAAAAACTTGCCGAAGTTGAACTGTTCGTTTTCGATACTGAAACAGATGGTTTGGATACTTTCAATATTAAATTAGCTGGTTGTGCATTTGCTCTGAAACCAAAAGAAGCTTTCTTTGTTGCAACCGATCCTTCCCGCGAATCATC
>DAIEQT010000271.1 GCA_027347545.1 Ignavibacteria bacterium
AATGGTTGAAAGGAAAGAAGAATTAGAGAATATCGAACTTTACCACATACTTATTGTAGGCGATCTACCATACACAAAACCGGGGATGGAAAAACATTTTCGTCACAAAGCGTTTTTTATTGGAGCTAACGCCCGCACAGCTGTAAATGAAGGAAGGGCAGATTTCATTCCAATTTTTCTTGGCGAAGTTACTATGCTTTTTAAGCGCGGTGTAATTGTCCCAGATGTAGCACTGATTCATGTTTCTCCTCCGGATGAACATGGTTTTTGCAGCTATGGTATAGATGTGGGTAATATTAAGACGCCAGCAGAAAAAGCTAAATGTGTAATAGCGCAAGTAAATAAGCAAATGCCGCGTGCTTTGGGAAATAGCTTTATTCATGTAAACAAAATTGATTACATAGTTGAAGTAGATGAACCGCTGAAAGAACTTCCGCAAATTGATCCGGATGCTACTCCGGAAATGATTGAGATTTACGATAAGATAGGTAGCCACATTGCTGAATTAATTGAAGATGGTTCAACTCTTCAGATGGGGATTGGCGCAATACCGGATGCGGTATTAAAGTATCTGCATCATAAAAAAGATTTAGGCATTCATACCGAAATGTTTTCTGATGGTTTAATTGATTTGATTGAAGAGGGTGTGGTTAACGGAGAAAAGAAAACACTTCACGCCGGAAAGTTGATTGCGGGATTTGTGCTCGGTACGAAACGCGCATTCAATTTTATTAATAATAATCCAATTTTTGAATTCCATCCGCAAGAATATGTCAACGATCCCTTCATCATCGCAAAAAATGATAAGATGGTTGCAATCAACTCTGCAATTGAAGTTGATTTAACAGGCCAAGTTTGTTCCGATTCAATTGGAACAAGATTTTTTAGCGGTATAGGCGGACAAGTAGATTTCGTGCGCGGCGCGGCTCATAGCGAAGGCGGTAAACCGATTATAGCCTTGCCTTCTGCAACAAAAGATTTGAAGTTTAGCAAAATTGTTTCAACACTTAGACCGGGTGCCGGTGTTGTTACTTCTCGCGGAGATGTTCACTACGTTGTTACAGAGTACGGTGTAGCAAATCTTTACGGAAAAACAATACAAGAAAGAGTTAAAGCTCTTATAAGTATTGCTCATCCTAATTTTAGAGAAGAGCTAACTAATTACGCAAAAACTACTTTTAAGATATAATATTATGATTGCTGTTATAGGAGATATTCATGGATGCTTCAACACTCTAGTTGAGCTATATACTAAAATAATTACCCGCTATCCGGGAATTCCGGTTTATACTGTAGGGGATATGGTAGATAGAGGTAATCTAAGCCGGGATGTTGTAAACTTCATAATTGCCAACAACATTCAACTTACACCTGGCAACCACGATTATATGTTTTTCCATTTCTTTAAGGACCCCTCAAGTGTTTTTGCCCGCTCCTGGTTTTTTAACGGCAACGAAACAACTTTGGAATCTTACGAGAAGTTTGAAACCGATATGTTCTTGCATATTGATTTCATAAAAAACGCACCGCTGTACTATAACCTGCCAGATTGTTTTATATCTCATGCTGGAATTTCGCTGCAATATGAAAAATATCTTCCCGCGGATTATAAGAATAATCTTGATTTGCTCGAAAGCTTTATCCAAAATGATCTAAGGAGCGACCGCGGAGTGCTTTGGACGCGCGACCCATTACTTAACCTTGGTAAGCTTCAGGTTGTTGGGCATACAACTAAACCGGATATCACTTTAGTTGAAGATTCAAATTCGGTCTACATAGATACCGGAGTATTTCTGGGCAACAAGTTGAGTTGTGTTATTGTTCACGAAAACCTAATTGTTGAAACGATGGAAGAAAAAGCTCACATGGATGATATTATAAAGAGATAAATGCAGTTGGTTGTTCATCACTTTGTTGTACTTTTAGCCTGCTAAATTTGCTTCTAATGGTTAAAACAATCCAAAGAATCAAGTTGATGACTTATCGCAACATATATTAGAAACCTTATGCAATACTTTTGTAAAAAAAATCGTCAAATGTTATTAATGAGCTTCAAAAAGGTTATGTGTAATATACCGGGAATATTTCTCCATGCTTAAAAGAAGTAACAAAAATATTCTATATGGTTTCGCCGGGGTTACTGCTCTTCTGTTTATGATCTTTGTTTTTGGAGAAGCTATCAAAATTCCTAAGACTATTGATTCCTATGCGCAGATTTATCCTCACTCTAAATGGATTTTAAGTAAAGGAACTGCCGGTCAGATTAACTCCAGCCTGGTAGATTTTACTCATGGGTTTACATCCTCTTACCAAACCACGCAATTTGATAGGGGTGAAGACATTTCGTTTTTGTTTGACAAATCTTTGAGCAACAAACACAATATTGATGCCGGTGATACGATAATCCGTATAAAATCTAGTCAGATACAAGAGAGAATTATTTTGGCTCAGGGTGAACTTGCTGTTGCTAAAGCCAATCTACTTGCTCAATCTACCGGCGACAAAACCGAACTTATTGATGAAGCTAAAAGCGCTCTTGAATTTTCTAAAACTAAAGTTGTTCAAAAGAAATCTTTGTTTGATAGAGCCGATCAGCTTTTCAAAAAAGGATTGGTTTCGCAAGAAGAGTACGATACTCAGAAGTGGGAGTTAAAGCTTCTTGAGATTGAAGTTGAAATTAACAAAGCAAAATTAGAAGCACTGAAAACCGGCGTAAAGTTGGAACAAGTTCAAATAATCACGTCGCAAATTGAAGCGCTAAATTCACAATTGAAGTTTTTATTTGAACGGGCTGAAAGATTATATATTCTTTCACCTATTAGCGGTAGTGTCAGCCAGTCATTTTCTCCGGACACATTGTTAACTGTTTTGAAGATGGATGAAGTAATGCTGAATATACCGGTAAAGCTAAGTGATGTTAATAGTTTTAAACGGGAAACAAATTCCAAGATAGAACTTGGACCAAACCGCGAATCTATAATCGGCAAAACCATTTCCATTTCAAACGAAGTTCAGATTCTAGATGGCAACCAGGTTGTGTTTGCTAGAATGCTTATTAAGAATCCGGATGAAAAATATTTATCCGGCATGGTTCTGCCTTGTAGAATTACACTTGATAAAATGTCTCTGAAAGATTATTTATTTGATGTCTTGCTGAACTGAAATGAGCCGGCTTGAGTATAAATATTTGGTATCGGAAAAACTTCTTGATGAGCTGCGAGAAAATATTCTGCCCTTCTTAAATTATGATAAGTACACATTGTTGAGAGACAATAGGGAATACACTGTGAGGAGTTTATATTTTGATACTTCTACTCTGACTAGCTATCATGAAAAGCTTTCCGGACTGATGGATAGAAATAAATTTCGAATAAGATCGTATAATGAAAGGACCGAAAGCTCACCGGCTTTTCTGGAAATCAAACGCAAGAGTTCTGATTTTGTTTATAAGGACAGAGTCCAGTTATATTTTAATGATGTAATTGATTTTTTGCGCACGAAAGATTTTCAACTTATCCAAAATAAGTACGGAAGTGATACCGAATTACCGCAAAACGCTAAAAACTTTCTCTACCATTACGAAGCAAAAGGATTGCTGCCAATTGTAAATGTAGTTTATGATAGAGAAGCATACGAATGTAAGTTTGGCTCAACACTCCGTGTTACTTTTGATAAACATCTCCGTAGTTCTGTTGCTACCTCTTTTGAGAATCTGTTTGACGAAACGCCATTAAAGCAAAGCTTAAAAGGTTTTTTTGTACTGGAAATAAAATTTCATAAGGTTCTGCCTTACTGGATTCCGCAAATAATTAATAGATATAATCTAATTAGGCAGGCTATTTCTAAATACACATTAGCAGTAGACGCTAATAAAATAAATGATAAATTCTTCCAGCCTTATTCATTCTCTTAGGACTAAAAAATGTTTCAAAACTTTCAGACAGTAGATTTATTTTCTCCGACTATCTCAGAAATAATTGTTAACATTGGGCTAAGTCTGATTTGCAGCTTTTTCATTTCGATAGTTTACCGTGTTTCTTACCGCGGACCCGGTTACTCTGATAGCTTTGTAAACTCGCTTATTTATTTATCAACGATAACAGCACTGGTATTGATGGTAATTGGCAATAATCTTGCGCGTGCTTTTGGTTTAGTTGGCGCTTTATCTATAATTAGATTTCGTACTGCAATTAAAGATACGGTTGATATAGTTTATATCTTTTTAAGTCTCGCAATTGGGATGGCTGCTGGAGTTGGGTATCACAAGCTTGCAATTGTTGGTTCTTTAATAATTGGAGCAATACTTTATGTTTTTTCTCATTCCAATTTCTCATTTATGAAATCAGCTCAGTATCTGCTGCAATTTGTCTTTAA
>DAIEQT010000308.1 GCA_027347545.1 Ignavibacteria bacterium
AGTTGGTTTTAACTTAACCAGTTGATAGTTCTAAATCAATAGGAAATAACATATTGCAGCAATGAGATGGATTGCATCACATCTTGTCTTAAACACACAGTAGTAATGCTTCAGCAATATTGTGCCCGATGCATGCTATGATGATCAAAATTATTCACCAGGTTTACCATCAAGCCAGTGAATAACATTTAATAACAGCCGCCAATTGTTTTTTGCATACGGGGCATTCATTCCTACTTTTTTATTTTTGGAAATCTGAGCGCTAAACATTGCCGCTTCTCCCCACACTGCAATTCTACCTTTTCCAAACTTACAAACGGCGCCTTGGCTCCATCCTGCTACAGAAATCTTTGGAGTATTGTTCTTGAAATTCCAGGCTGTATCCGGCATTAAAGAAATAAAGTTATTGTTTAGAGTAAGCACCGAAGTTGCATTAGCCGGAATTCGGAATGCCTGCCCGGTAAAAGAATAAATTGAGTCAACCGATTCAGATCCATTTTTACTTTCGGTTATAAAATTGATATTAAGAGTCTTATCCTTCTTTGTAAAAAGATCCGGCTCACCTAAATGAGTTGTATCCCCGGCAAAACCATTATTCATCTTAAAACCAAACTCAAGAGCAAGATTGTTTGCCGCACCCGGGAAAGGCATATGGTCAGAAATTAGAAATAGATTTCCACCATCTTTTACCCATTTGACTATTTGATCAATCTCATCATCCGTAAATGCTGACGGTGTCGGCAAAGTCCAGTCTTCTCTGTTTCGTTCATTCAAAGCATTAGAAATAATTAGAATTTTTGTCCCGGGAAGTTCCTTGAGCGAAAACTTACTGCTATATGGTTTAACATTGTAACCATCTTTTATGAGTATGTCCGCAAAGGGTTTGTATCTGCCGGATTGTGTGTGGAAGTTATTGTGTCCTTCATCTATGGATATTGTTGACCCACCGCCATATTTATATAAAGGATGAAGCAACTGCGGATTAAAAGTAGAATCTCCTACTTGCTGGGCAACAATTATCTGACTAACCAAGATTACCAATAAAATTGCTTTCATATCATCTCACTTAATTTATTACAAGTTCTATTTCAACTTTTGACTGCGTTTATTCTCAGAGGTTACAATTTAAATGCGCTAAACAAAGAATATCCGGTAATAATCAATTTTTCAATTAATAAATTGTTTCGATTACTATATTTACTTTGTAAACTAAAACAAAGCTGGACAAATAATCATGAGTAAAATTATCTTCATGTTGATTATAATTTCCACACTAGCAACTGCGCAAACGAAACATCCCGAAATCAATCTGCAAATCAGCCAAGGGAATTTTGCTCAAGCTCAAATACTTATCGAAGGAAAGCTGGCTGAGAAAGATTTGCCTGAAATTGAAAAGTATGAACTTCGTTTTCAAATTGATGTGATGGATAGGATTAGGAAAGACTTTAAGAGAACAAGGGAAGAAGTTACTACATCACTAAAAAAATATTATCCCGAATTGAGCGACGAGTTATTTACCAATTGGGAAAAAGATAATTCTCTCGAAATGAAACTGATAGACGGCGAGAAACGATACTTTAACAATGCAGTTCCAAATTTGTTTAGGATAAACAAAGAGGCAAAGAAGCAGAAAGAGAAGGTTGACGGTGTAAAGATTGATCCTCTCGAAACTTTTCTAAAAGACTATATCCCAAAAGTTTATGAAGCTACTTCCAGTTCCAGTGAAAGAATTGTTCTCCCGGTTAAAATGAAAATCAAATATTCGCTTACGGTAAAACCAAATGCCGTACCCGATGGTGAAATTATTAGATGCTGGCTTCCCTATCCAAAAGAAACAAATCTGCGTCAGACCGAGATTCAACTTCTGCGCGTTAGCAAAAACGAATACACAATTGCTGATGATAAAAATCTTCAGCGAACTCTTTACCTTGAGGAAACTGCAAAGAAAGATCAGCCGACCAAGTTTGAAATCGAACTCACATATACTTCTAAGGCTGAATTTGTTAATCTCTTTGAAAGTAAAATGCCAATCACTTTCGATCAGACTAAGGATGTTTTTGATGAGTTTACCAAAGAGGAATTTCCTCACATTATTTTCACAGAAAGGATTAAGAACTTATCCAAACAGATTATTGGTGATGAAAAAAAACCCTTACAAATTCTGAAGAAGGTTTTCACATGGGTTGATGAAAACACACCATGGGCAAGCGCACGCGAGTATTCTACTATTCCAAATATTACCGAGTATAGTTTAGAACATAAACATGGCGACTGCGGCATTCAGACGCTTGTGTTTATGACGCTCTGCAGATACAACGGCATTCCCGCCAAATGGCAAAGCGGCTGGATGATGCATCCGCCCGAAATTAATTTGCATGACTGGTGTGAAATTTATGTTGATGGTTTCGGCTGGATTCCGGTTGATCAGAGTTTTGGAATTAAAAACTATTTGGATGAAGCACAGAAATATTTTTACTTAGGTGGAATTGACGCGTACAGATTAATTGTGAATGATGCTTTCTCTAAACCTTTGTATCCGGCAAAAATTTTTCCAAGAAGTGAAACTGTGGATTTCCAGCGCGGCGAAGTAGAATGGCGCGGCGGCAATCTCTACTTTGATAAGTGGAACTATGATATGGAAGTGGAATATGAAAGCAATTGAGACTTTAGAAATCCTTGTAGCCGCAAGCTCTCGCCTCGCTGAGCCGCTTGGCGAAGCGGGTTAGCTTGCGTTAAATACAAACCCGCAACTTAAAGGTTGAGCCTACCTCGATTTACATTTTTATTGCTGTCGCGGACCATTCCGCGACAGGTCTTATTTCGGCATGGAGGGACCATGAGGACTTGAGAAGCACAGAAAAGAACTGAGCAAAATTTACTTACCAATCCGTAAGCATAATTTTAATCACTCACCTTACGCAGCTAATTCTTAATCTTGCTCTTAATCATAATCTTAATCGGATTTATAACCAGATTACGAGCAAGATTACGATTAGGATTATGAAAGTGCGTAACATCAGTTAATCATCAATAAGGAAACGCTTCATACTTAACACCAGTTTCAAATCCTACAGGATGTGGTTTAGTGTTCTTGAAATCAAATGGGATCGTCTGATCACTCCTACCACCAAAAGTTTTTGTTACATCGAAATGTAAATGAGGACTACCACTTGAACCGGAGTTCCCGCTCAATCCAATCGTGTCTCCCGGTACAACCATTTGATTTAGCTGTACAAGAGCCCCATTTCGGGTTAAATGAACATACCGGGCATAGGTTGTATCATCGTGCATAATTATTACAACATTTTCATGTCCGCCCACTGGATCATCGTCAGAGTAGCTTTCGATAATATGAATAACACGTCCGCTTCGTGCCGCAGTTACAAGTGTTCCTATCGACATTCCGAAATCTACCGAATACTTAAAAGTACCTGAGTGTGAGTAAGACGTATTGAAGCCCTGTGTACAAGTGTATGCCTTACCTACAGGATACGGTAACAAATACTTTTTGTCAGTGAGTAACGAATTTTCATTGTTGGACATATCACCCGCGCAAGAAAGGAAAAGGAAACATAGTACTATAAAAGCCATCTTTGTTTTCATATAACCACCTTGAAATTGTAAGTCACTCCGACCTT
>DAIEQT010000316.1 GCA_027347545.1 Ignavibacteria bacterium
GTTCCAACCGGCTGTATTGGTTACTGCGCAAAAGAGCCAATCGTTGATATTAAACTTCCCGGCAAAGAGAGAATTTCTTACTGCGAAGTAACTCCAAAAGATATTCCTCTTATGATTGAAGCGAATATTGTTAAGGGTGGAATGTACGACAAGAAATTGCTCGGCACTTTTGGCAAGACTAACGAAAAAGTAAAAAATATTAATGAAGTTCCTTTCTTCAAACGCCAGATGAAACTTGTTCTGGAAAACTGCGGCGTTATCAACCCAAATTCTATTGATGAGTACATAGCTTCCGGCGGATTCAAAGCATTAGATAAGGCGCTTCGCTTGATGAGTCCGGAAGAGTTGGTGAAAGAAATTAAAGAGAGTGGTTTGCGCGGACGTGGCGGCGGTGGTTTTACTACCGGTATGAAATGGGAAATGGCTCAGAAGAAAGAAGCTGAAAACAAATACATTATCTGTAACGCAGATGAAGGGGATCCGGGCGCCTTTATGGATCGTTCTGTTTTGGAAAGCGATCCTTACAGAGTTATTGAAGGAATGATTTTAGGCGCTTATGCAATTGGAGCTTCGTTTGGTTACATCTATTGCCGCGCAGAATATCCGCTCGCTATAGCAAGATTAAATTTAGCAATTGATGCTTGCCGTAAATATGGTTTGTTAGGTAAAAACATTCTCAATAGTGATTTCGATTTTGATTTGAAAATTAAGAAGGGTGCCGGCGCTTTTGTTTGCGGTGAAGAAACAGCGCTCATTGCATCAATAGAAGGTAAACGCGGAATGCCGAAACCGCGTCCGCCATATCCTAGTGATGCCGGACTCTGGCAGAAACCAACAATTATTAACAACGTAGAAACATTTGCAAACGTTGCTAACATTGTTAACCGCGGCGCAATTTGGTTTTCTTCCATAGGAACAAAATCCAGTAAAGGAACAAAAGTATTTGCGCTTAGTGGAAAAATTGCCAACAGCGGCTTGGTTGAAATCCCAATGGGAATTACACTCCGCGAAATCGTTTTCGATATTGGCGGCGGCATTCCGGATGGAAAGAAATTTAAGGCTGTGCAGATTGGCGGACCCTCGGGCGGATGTTTACCGGATGAAGTTTTGGATACAATAATAGATTATGAATCATTGAAAACTGTTGGTGCTATGATGGGTTCCGGCGGCTTCGTTGTAATGGATGAAGACACTTGCATGGTTGATGTTGCAAAATACTTCCTCACATTCATTCAGAATGAATCTTGTGGTAAATGCGTTCCGTGCCGTGAAGGTACAAAGCGAATGCTTGAAATTATTGAACGCATTCCGGTTAGCTACAATCATGCCTCGGGAATAAAGTATGAACCGCTTCAGCGCTTCAAAGGAATTATTCACTTGCAAAGATTAGCTGATGTTATCCGTGACACATCTTTATGCGGATTAGGACAGAGCGCCCCAAATCCGGTTCTTTCCGGTCTTCGCTACTTTAGAGAAGAGTATGAAGAACATTTGTTCGAAAGAAAATGTAAATCAAAAGTCTGCAAAGACATTCTCACATTCACAATTGATCCGGAAGCTTGTACCGGATGCGGATTGTGCGCAAAGAAATGTTCCGCCGAAGCGATCATTGGCGAAAAGAAACAGCCGCATCAAATCATCGAAGTTAAATGTTCGAAGTGCGGAATGTGCTACGAAACTTGCCGCTTAGATGCTATCATTGTTAATTAGGAGACGAGAAGAAAATGATTGAAATGACAATAAATAATATAAAAGTTAAAGCCGAAGAGGGAATGACAATTCTGGACGCGGCTAAGTCTGTTGGAATTCACATTCCTACTTTGTGCCACATGAAAGATTTATTCCCAACCGGCGCTTGCAGAATTTGCGTTGTAGAAGTTGAAGGCATGCGCGGATTAACGCCAAGCTGTGCTTATCCGGTTATGGAAGGAATGAAGGTTGATACAAACTCTGTGCGAGTTAGAACAGCCAGAAAAACTATTGTTGAACTGCTGGTAGAAAATCACCCGCAAGATTGTTTGGTTTGCGTTAGGAATAAGAATTGCGAGCTTCAAGATTTATCCGAGAGATATAATTTACGCGAGCATAGATTTGTTGGCGAAAAGAAAGACCATGCGATTGATGTTTCCAGCGCTTCGATGGAACGTGACCCGGCTAAATGTATTTTGTGCGGAAGATGTGTTAGAACTTGCGGCGATATTCAGAAGATTGGCGCGATTGATTTCACTAACCGTGGGTTCAAAAGCAACGTTACTACTCCATTCAACAAAGGACTAAATGTTAGCGATTGTATTCTTTGCGGTCAGTGTATTTTAGTTTGCCCAACAGCCGCGCTTAGAGAAAGAAGTCACTCAAAAGAAGTAATGAATGCAATACGCGATAAGAAAAAGTTTGTTGTAGCTCAAATAGCACCGGCTGTTCGTGCTAGTATAGGTGAGGAGTACAATTTGCCTCTTGGTACTAATGCAACCGGACAGTTGGTTACAGGACTCCGCCGTTTGGGATTTAAGAAAGTGTTCGATACAAACTTTGCTGCCGACTTAACAATTATTGAAGAAGCAACCGAGCTGATTAATAGAGTAACCAAAGATGGCGTTCTTCCAATGTTTACAAGCTGCTGTCCGGGCTGGGTAAAGTATATAGAGCAGAACCGTCCGCAATTGTTAAAGCATGTTTCATCATGCAAATCACCTCATGAAATGGAAGGCGCGGTACTAAAAACTTACTATGCAAAGAAGATGGGCATCAACCCCAAAGATATTTATGTTGTTTCGGTAATGCCTTGCACTGTAAAGAAATTTGAATCATCCAGACCGGAATTATCTGAAGAACACATGGCGGATGTTGATGCTGTTCTCACTACAAGAGAATTAGTGAGAATGTTTAAGATGGCTGGAATTGATTTCAACGATTTACCTGAAGATGAATTTGATAATCCGCTTGGTGAATCAACTGGTGCTGCGGCAATATTTGGAACGAGCGGTGGTGTTATGGAAGCTGCGTTACGGACAGCTTATGCAAAGATTTCCGGCAAGGAATTAGAGAATGTGGAATTCCAATCGGTACGTGGAATGGATGGAATTAAATCAGCGACAATCCCGATTAACGGTTTAGATGTTAACATAGCAGTAGTAAACGGAATTGGAAATATTGGAAACATACTTGATGAAATTGAGAAAGGCGAATCCAAATATCATTTCATCGAGGTAATGGCTTGTCCCGGCGGATGTATAAACGGAGGCGGTCAGCCAATTCATTCCAAACCGGAAAAACTTAAAAAACGTGTTCAAACTTTATATGATATTGATTCGAAGATGAAGACAAGAAAGTCGCACGAGAATGAATCAGTACAAAAATTATACAGAGAATTTTTTGGTGAGCCAAATGGTCACCTCGCTCACGAAATTCTCCACACGCACTATTGTGATAGAAAAAAGATTTTAGAGCACAGCTAAAATGTCAAATGGTCTCATAACAACAATAGGACAGCGCTGCAAACGATGCTACTCTTGCATTAGAGAGTGTCCGGCAATTGCCATTCGTGTATTGAACGGGCAAGCGGTTGTTATGGAAGAACGCTGCATAAGCTGCGGTCACTGTTTGAAAGTATGTTCTCAAAACGCAAAAGCTATTCAAAGTGATTCTGATTTGGTGTTGAATGATATGCTAAACGATGGTGGCGCAATCGCAATGGTTGCGCCTTCTTTTCCGGCAAGCTTCCCGGAAGATTACACAAAACTTGTTTCTGCTCTTCGCGCAATTGGTTTCAGCATGGTCACGGAAGCAGCCTTTGGCGCTGATCTGGTTAGCAATCTATACGCGGATATTTATGAGAAGAATGATCAGAGAACGATTATTAGTTCTCCATGTCCGGCTGTTTATAACTTAATAGAAAAATATTATGATGAATTAGTTCCTAATCTTGCGCAGGTTGTTTCTCCAATGATTGCAATGGGGCGTTACTTGAAAGAGAATTTCGGCAAAGACAGAAAAGTTGTTTTCATTGGACCTTGCATTGCAAAAAAGAGCGAGCATTCCGATCCGGAAGTAGCAAATGCAATTGATGCGGTGCTCACATTCAAAGAAGTTAAGCGGATGTTCCGTGATAAGAATGTAAATTTTGATGAGCTTGTTGAATCTGATTTTGATGCGCCGCATGCTTATTTAGGTAAATCTTATCCGCTTGTCGGCGGCTTGCTTAAAACGTCGAACATTAACGAAGATATCTTACACAAAGATATAATTGTAGTTGAAGGGAAGACAAAGGTTCTTGAAATCATAGAAGAAATTGCTAACGGCAATCTTAAATCGAAGTTTATTGATATTCTTTTTTGCGAAGGATGTATCAACGGTCCGGCAATAGATTCTAAATTGAATTATTACTCACGCAGAGAAAAAGTTGTAAGTTATATAAACGATAACATTAACTCGCTTGATAAACGTGAATGGCAAGGAAATATTTTTAATGCAAGGAATATTGGCTTAAAGAGAAATTTCATTCCAAAGCCGCAAAGAAGACCAATGCCAACGGAAGAAGAGATTACTGAGATTCTTCTTCGCACAAATAAGATAACCAAGAGTGATGAATTAAACTGCGGCTCTTGCGGTTACCCAACTTGCCGTGAATACGCAGTAGCTATAGCAAAAGATTTGGCTGAAGAAGATATGTGTCTGCCTTACTTGATTGATAAACTGGAAGCAGCTAATCTCGAAATAAAGGAAACACAAGAGCAGCTTCACAGCGCGGAGAAGTTAGCATCAATCGGGCAATTAGCTGCTGGTGTAGCACATGAAATTAACAATCCACTTGGCTCTATAATGCTTTATGCTTCGATGCTGAAGCGTAAACTCGAAAAAGCCGGTTGCGAAAATCAGAATAGCGAAGACCTTGCGCTGATAATGGAAGAAGCTAACAGATGTAAAAACATAGTAGCCAATCTTCTAAACTTTGCCAGACAAGGTAAATTGCGAATCTCTTCTCTTGAAATTGCTGAAATTGTTAAAGGAATTATTACAACGTTTAG
>DAIEQT010000326.1 GCA_027347545.1 Ignavibacteria bacterium
GTAAACGAAGGTGGAAATAACCGCGCTCGTTTCAGAAACAGACCGGATATTAAGTTGGAAGAATATTTCCAGCTGAAAGAAAAATTAACTGAAGCAAAGTACGTTGGTGCTGAGCAATGGAATTTTGGTGTTCAAATTAAAGCCGGAGGCCGCGAAACCAATCCTAATATTCAAATATCCGGAGTAACGCCGGAAGCTTTCCCAAATAACAAATGGATTGTTGAAGATGGACGCGGAATAAGCGATAGAGATGTTCAGAGTTATCAGAACTTCATTGTACTTGGCCCGGATATTTCAAAAAAACTTTTCCCGAATATTAGCGCTATAGATCAATATGTAAATGTTGATGGAAAGAAGTTGAAAGTTATCGGCGTACTTGAATCTCAAGGAGATGTATTTGGACAGAGCCGTGATAACTTTGCAATTATGCCAATCACTACTTTCCAATCTATTTATGGGAAAAGATTCCGCAGTATAAATATTACTGTAATGGGATTTGAAGATGCCTCTTATACAGACTTGATGGAATTGGCTACCGGTTATTTCCGTACGATTAGAAAAGTTAAAGCGGGAGAGCCGGACAATTTCGATATTTTTTCTAACGAAAGTATTCTTTCTCAAGTTAATGATATTACGAGCGGTGTTAGAATTGGTTCTCTTGTAATTGCCGGTATTGCACTTCTTGCAGCCGGTGTTGGCATTATGAATATCATGCTGGTTTCTGTTACCGAACGCACGCGCGAAATTGGAATTCGCAAAGCTATTGGTGCAAGAAAAGTGAATATACTTTTTCAATTTTTAAGCGAAGCTGTTGTACTAAGCTTGTTAGGAGGACTTGTGGGAATCATCCTCGGCATAGTTGTCGGGAATCTCGCCGGCTCGTTCCTTAATGCAGCTGCCGTGATTCCAATTGATTGGGTTATCATTGGTGTAATTCTCTGCGTTGTAATTGGAGTTACATTTGGTACTTATCCGGCATACAAAGCTTCCAATCTGGATCCAATAGATGCCCTGCGGTACGAATAAGGAAAAGTGTCTTATTAAGGGCTGCAATAAAGTTCGCAGCCTTTTTTTGTTTTAAAAACTGCTTAACTATATTGCAAAAGAAAAACACAAGTCTTGGAAATGAAGAATTTCTTTATTGAATTTGGGGAAGTCTTAGCGATTGCGCTAAGAGCAATTCGAGCTAATAAGATGAGATCAATTCTTACTACGCTCGGAATAATCATCGGTATAGTTGCGGTAACAACAATGTCAACGGCAATCATCGGATTACGCGAAGCATTTCTCTCATCCATTTCATCACTCGGCAGCGATGTTCTTTACGTTAGCAAAACTCCTTGGATGGCGGGAGGGAATTGGAGTCTTTATCGTAACAGAAAAGATATTAAGCTGGAACATTATGAAAAATTGAAAACGATGATTAAAAACTACGAGGCAATATCTCCAACAATTTCTACGTTCGGGTTGAATGTAAAGTATGGTTCAAAATCCGTTACCTCTTCTGTTGTTTACGGCACCACCGAGGAGTTTCAGCGCACATCTACTGTTGAGCTGGAACAAGGAAGATTTATGAATGAGTTGGATGTTAAAGCTGGAAGAAAAGTTTGTATGATTGGTCAAGATATTGTTGATGAACTCTTTCCGTTCGAAAGCCCCCTTAACAAAGAGATTAAACTCAACGGAATTCCATCTAAAGTTATTGGCGTAATGACGAAACAAGGAAGTGGATTCTTAGGCTCATTCAGTATGGATGGAATGATAATAATGCCGTTGAAAGCATTTACAGCAATTGCCGGTGATGAACGGGGAAGGTTGACGATTAATGTTAAAGTAGGCGATGTTGATAAACTTGAAGATGCCAAAGAAGAAATTATTGCTGCTATGCGGGTAATTCGTAAAGTGCCGCCGGGTAAGGAAGATGATTTTGCAATAAACCAGCAAGAAGCTTTTAAGCAGATGTATGACCAGACTGTTGGCATTATTGCTTATGCCGGAATTTTAATTACGGCACTTTCTCTTTTTGTGGGCGCAATCGGGATTATGAACATCATGTTTGTTTCCGTAACCGAAAGAACCAAGGAAATTGGAATAAGAAAAGCAATCGGCGCAAAAACTTGGTCTATACTTTTACAATTTTTAGTTGAAGCTGCGCTGCTTTGCGTTATGGGTGGAATTATTGGATTAGTAATTTCATTTCCGCTCAGTTTAATTGTTAACCAATTTTTGCCAACAACTTTACCGTGGAGTGTTGCTGCTATGGCGATTATGATTTCTGCGATCGTTGGAGTGATTTCGGGTTTCTTACCGGCATGGAAAGCATCCAGATTAAACCCGGTTGACGCATTGAGGTACGAATAATGCAATTCTTTGAAAGCATAAAACTCGCGTTTAGTTCAATTAGATCAAGTAAGCTGAGATCGGCGCTAACCTTACTTGGAATTTCGGTTGGTTTATTCTCTATCATTATTGTTATGACTGCAATAAGCGCTATACAGCAAAGTGTTGTTGATACGTTTAACTCTATTGGCACAACTAATTTTATTGTACAGAAATGGCCTGCAATCCAAATGGGTCCACACAGAAACCGTGACCACAGAAATAGAAAGAACCTTCTCATCAAAGAAGGTGAGAAACTCAAAGAGATTACTACACTGCCAAGTGCTATTGGAATTGCTGTTGGTAGAGGGGGTAGAACAATAAAGTTCAAAGGTGAAAAAACCAATCCTGATGTTTCTGTAGCCGGCGTAAATTATGATTATTTCGTTGCCCGCGATCTTAAAATTAGCGAAGGAAGAAATTTTACAAAATCTGATGATGAAGCCGGAAAGGAAGTTGCGGTAATTGGTGCCGATGTCGCAGAAAGATTATTCAAACGAATTTCTCCAATTGGGCAAACGATAAAAATTGAAAACATAAACGCAGAAGTAATTGGTCTGTTTGAAAAACGGGGCAGCATACTTGGTCAATCTCAAGATAATTTTGTTTGCATTCCTCTTTCTGTTTTCCAGAGAAGTTTTGGAACGGAGAGAAGCGCAAACTTTATTGTAATGTGTAAGAGCAAAGAGCAGATTCAAGAAACAATGGATGAAGTGATTGGCGCACTTCGCAAGATTAGAAAGGTTTCTCCCGGTGCGGAAAACGATTTTGAAATTGTAACCAACGAACAACTTATTGAGCAGTTTAACGGTATTACAAAATATTTTAAGATTGGCGCCGGTGTAGTTGCTTTCATCGCGTTGCTTGCTGCCGGAATTGGAATTATGAATATCATGCTTGTAAGTGTAACTGAACGAACAAAAGAAATTGGAATACGGAAGGCTATCGGCGCTCGCAAGCAAAACATAATGGCACAGTTTGTAATTGAAGCTGTTTCGCTTAGCTGGCTCGGCGGCTTAATTGGAATTTTGATGGGCTTAATCGGCGGTAACATTGTAGCGGTTGCACTTGGTGTTAATGTGGTTATCCCAATTGATTGGATTTTAATTGGACTTACTGTAACTACTTTTGTTGGAGTTGTCTTTGGAGTTTATCCGGCGTTAAAAGCTGCCAACTTAGACCCAATTGAAGCACTTAGATATGAATAATAATAAATCAGTTGAAAGAAAGGGAGTTCTCGCATAGATTTGTTTCTACAGATAATAACATTACAAATCATTGAATAAGAACTCTTTTGTCTTTCTAATACTTCTGCAACTTTTACTTTCTACTTTGCATTTAGCGCAAAGCAGAGAAGTAAAGGACTCACTTCGAATTAATCTTAGAAATTTCTACAAGATTTCTCAACTTAACATCATCCCATTCTCAGAAAAAGTTTTTCTTGGTTCTAAGCGGTTAAATAGAAATGATTATTTAGTTAATTATTCTTCTGGAGAGTTCAAACTCAATGCGAATCTCAATTACTCTTTGCTGGATACACTGATCATAATTTACAAATCCATAAAAGTAAACTTGAAGGATGTGTACAAGCATAGAAATCTTGAAATTCGTTTAGATGAAAAAACTCTTGATACACTCCGCTTTGCTAAGCCACGCAACACAACCTTAAATGCCGAATCAATTTTTGGCAAAAACTTACAGAAAAGCGGTGAGCTTGTTCGCGGATTCACGATAGGTACCAACCGCGATTTTACTTTGAACAGTGGCTTGCGTTTACAGATGACGGGAAAACTTTCTGATGATATTGAATTAGTAGCCGCGCTTTCCGATGAGAACACACCGATTCAGCCGGAAGGGAACACTGAAACACTTGAAGAGCTTGATAAAGTATTTATCGAGCTGAGGCATAAGAATGCTATTGGAACATTCGGTGATTATGAATTTAACGTACGTGAATCTGAGTTTGCGCAGGTAACAAGAAAGCTGCAAGGCTTGCAAGGAGAAGTTCTATTCCAAAATACAAAGGGCAAAATTGCAATAGCCGGTTCACGCGGAAAGTTTAATTCAAATTTGCTTCAGGGCGCAGATGGAAACCAAGGTCCTTACAGATTAACCGGCACAAACAATGAGAGAACAATTTTTGTTATAGCCGGAAGTGAGAAAGTGTTT
>DAIEQT010000140.1 GCA_027347545.1 Ignavibacteria bacterium
AGTAGCCAGTTTAGACGAGCGGCAGTTTCAATTGCTGCAAACATTGCAGAGGGATTTAGAAAGAATGGTAAAATGGATAAACTCCGGTTCTACAATATTGCTCAAGGTTCGTTAGAAGAATGCAGATATTACATTTTACTGGTAAAGGATTTAGAGTATGCGGACACATCCGCATTGATTATTGCAATTGAAGAGGTAAGCAAGTTGCTAAATTCATATATGGAAAAAATTAGAATTTCAAAATGAATTAGGGATTCAGAATTCTTACTTCTGACTACTTAGTTCTTATTTCAAAAGTTGTTCATTATAGAGGTGCCCTTGACTCCTGAAGAAGTTGTTGCAATAACAGCGAAACATACTTATGGAACTTGGAGATTTCAGAAAAATTGGACTCCACTTCAAATAGTTGATGCAGAAGGATGTTATTTTACTGATGCTGCGGGTAAAAAATATTTAGATCTCTCATCTCAGCTTATGTGTGTTTCAATTGGACACAAAAACCAAGCTGTAATTCAAGCTATTGAAGAGCAGGCAAAAAAACTTGCGTACGCAGCGCCCGGATTTGCAACCGAAGTACGTGCGGAGTTGAGCAAACTGCTGTTAGAAGTATTGCCGAAAGGTTTGGAGAAGTTTTATTTCTCTACTTCCGGAACAGAGGCTAACGAAGCCGCAGTTAAAATAGCCCGGATGTACACTGGCAAATACAAAATCATTTCACGTTATAATTCTTATCATGGTTCTACAGCGGCATCAATCGCTGCGACTGGTGATCCACGCCGATGGGCTGTTGAACCTTCGGGCAAAATTGATGGAGTAATTTTTGCACCCGAATGCAATTGTTATCGTTGTCCGCTCAATCATTCTTATCCGGGATGCGAAATTGCGTGCGCAAACTACATCGAGCACATGATTAAGAATGAAGGAAATATTGCTGCAATTATTCTTGAGCCGGTTGTTGGAACAAACGGAATTCTAATTCCACCGAAAGAATATTTACCAAGACTGCGAAAAATTTGCGATGACAATAATGTTCTTCTAATCGCAGATGAAGTAATGAGTGGATGGGGAAGAACGGGTAAGTGGTTTGCTGTTGATAATTGGGATGTTCAGCCGGACATTCTAACTACAGCCAAAGGAATTACATCTGCGTATGTTCCTCTAGGTTTAACGGCAACAACAATGAAAATAGCAGATTATTTTAACGACCACTATTTTTCTCACGGACATACTTACGAAGCGCACCCGTTAACTTTAGCGCCGGCAATCGCAGCGATCAACGAATTAAGAAATAATAAATTAATTGACCGCGCAGTTGAAATGGGAGCTTACCTTAATGAGAAATTGTTGCCGCTGAAATCCAAACATCCTTCGATTGGCGACATACGAGGCATCGGACTTTTTTACGCTGTTGAGTTGGTGAAAAACCAGAAAACAAAAGAATCGTTTAACACGAAAGAAGATAAAGTAAACGGAAGACCTTTGCTTGTTGATAAGATTGCGGCAGAAATGATGAAACGCGGTGTGTACATTCAATCGTGGGTTAGCCATTTTATAATTGCGCCGCCGTTGATCATCACAAAGGAAGACATTGATTTTGCAGTAAAAAATCTTGATGAGGCTCGCACAATAGCAGATGATGCATTAAAAGCATAGCTGGTCATTTTCGATAAAACTAGATTGGAATAAATCTATGAAGAATATTGCACCAAAACTTCAAGCAGATCAATACGAGAGAAATTTCTCAGATCTGCATCCGCCATTCACACAAAACGCTGCAACCACAGAAGCTTTCCGATGCCTCTATTGTTACGATTCCCCTTGCATGAAAGCTTGTCCTACTCACATTGACATATCAACATTTATAAAAAAGATTTCAACGGGAAATCTTCTTGGCTCGGCAAAAACAATTTATCAATCTAATTGGGTTCCGCTTACTTGTGCAAAAGCCTGTCCTGTTGATGTATTATGCGAAGGCGCTTGCGTTTATAATACTAAAGGAGAAGACCCAATTCAAATTGGCAGACTTCAGCGTTTTGTAATCGAAAATTATTTTGAAAAAGGAATGCCAACTTTATTCGAGCAATTACCTAAGAATGGAAAGTCAGTTGGAATTGTTGGCTCGGGTCCAGCTGGATTAGCATGTGGCGCAGAGTTAGCACTATTAGGTTATGCTGTAAACATTTATGAAGCAAACAAAATTCCCGGTGGATTAAACACTTGGGGAATCGCTCCTTACAAAATGAGAAGAGAAGACAGCCTAAAGGAAGTTGAGTTAGTAAAAAGTTTTGGTGTTGATATTAAAACTGAAGTGATGATTGGTAAAACTGTAAAAGTTGATGATCTCTTGAAGCAGCACGATGCGGTTTTCTTAGGTGTTGGTCTTGGCGAAAGTCCGCAACTCTCAATCAAAGGGGAAGAATTATCCGGAGTTGTCGGTGCGCTCGATTTCATCGAAAAAGTAAAAACAGAAAACTGGACAAATGTAAACGTTGGAAAAAGAGTAGCTGTAATTGGTGCCGGCAATACTTCAATTGATGCGGCAACAGAAGCTAAGCGTCTGGGCGCGGAACAAGTGTACATCATTTATAGAAGAAGCGATGTTGAAATGTCTGCTTATGAATTTGAATATCAGCTAGCAAAGAAGGATGGAATCGTTTTTCATTTTCTAACTTCCCCCAAACAAATTATTGGTAAAGATTCCGTTGAAGGAATTGAATGCGTTAAAATGAAATTAGCAGAGCCCGATATTAGAGGAAGAAGAAAACCAATTCCAATTCCCGGCTCTGAATTTACAATTCATGTTGATATGGTAATTAAAGCAATCGGACAGGAAACAAAATCAAATTTCTTAAGCTCAATTCCAAACGTAACTCTTGATGAAGAAGGCTGTGTTATTGTTGATCAAACTTCTTATCAAACAACTAATGCAAAGATTTTTGCCGGCGGCGATTGCATTAACGGTGGCAAAGAAGTAGTTAACGCGGCATACGATGGTAAAAAAGCTGCGCAAGGTATTCACGCGTTTTTGTCTGATCAATCGAAAGGAGAAAAATAATCTATGGTAGATCTATCAGTTAATTGCGCTGGAATAAAATCTTCTAATCCTTTTTGGCTTGCATCAGCGCCACCATCAAATTCCGCATATCAAAATTGCAAAGCGTTTGAAAAAGGCTGGGGAGGAACTGTCTGGAAAACTATTGGCGAACCGGTGATGAATGTTTTTAACCGTTACGGTGGTTTAGATTATAACGGACAAAAGATTTTTGGTTTGAACAATATAGAATTGATAAGCGACAGACCGATTGAAACTAATTTCAGAGAAATTGCGGAAACAAAAAAACTTTGGCCGGACCGTGCTGTTGTAGTTTCTCTGATGGTTGAATCGAAAAGGGAAACATGGCATGAAATTGTTAAACGCACTATTGATACCGGCTGCGATGGAATTGAATTAAACTATGGCTGTCCGCACGGAATGAGTGAACGTGGAATGGGCGCGGCAGTTGGTCAAGTCCCGGAATATTGCAAGATGATAACAGAGTGGGTTACAGAAATTTCGACGATACCTGTTCTTGTTAAATTAACTCCAAATGTTAGCAATATTCAATTGCCTGCGCGTGCTGCAAAAGCGGCGGGTGCTGATGGAATAACTCTTATCAATACAATCAACAGTATTATTGGAGTAAATTTAGATCCATTCGAATTGAAACCGAATGTTGGAGGTAAAGGCGGGCATGGCGGTTATGCCGGACCAGCTGTTAAGCCAATTGCTTTGCATTTGCTTTCTCAAGTTGCCATTGATCCGGAAGTGAATTTGCCTATTTCCGGAATTGGCGGAGTTAGCAATTGGAGAGACGCGCTTGAGTTTATTTTACTTGGGGCATCAAATGTTCAGGTTTGCACCGCTGTAATGCATCACGGATTTAGAATTGTTGAAGATATGATTGATGGAATGACTAACTGGATGAACGAAAAAGGAATTACTTCTCTCGATCAAATTAGAGGAAAGTCTTTACCTCGCATAGATAATTTTGGAAATTTTGATCTGCTGAATAAAACTATAGCACGGATTGATCAGCAGAAATGTATTCACTGCAATTTGTGTTATGTAGCCTGCGAAGATACCGCTCATCAATGTATTGATCTTACAGAGGAAAACGGACATAGCAAAACCGAGGTTAGAGAAAAAGATTGTGTTGGCTGTGCATTGTGTTCATTAGTTTGTCCGGTTGATAACTGTATTTCTATGGTTAGAATTGATGACGGTTCTACTTCTAAAACTTGGAATCAGTTGAATGAAGAGTTTAGAAAAAGCGGTAAGCCAATGACTTGGGAAGAGCTTGCAAAGTTTCAGCATAAACATGGAATAGAAATACATTAAAACATTAAGCTATTAGCTTTCAGTAATCAGCCATCAGTAAAAACTGAATGCCGAACGCTGATTGCTGACAGCTATTCGAAAGGAGTAAATCATGTCGTTGTTAATTAAAAACGGCCGTATCATAACCGCCGAACAAGATTACATTGCCGATATTTTTATCGAGAAAGATAAAATCAATACGATCGGTTTATCACTTAATGTTAATGCTGATAAAGTGATAGACGCGAAAGCAAAATATGTTATTCCGGGTGGAATAGATGTTCATACGCATCTT
>DAIEQT010000341.1 GCA_027347545.1 Ignavibacteria bacterium
AGCATCGGGATTAGCAAAATTAGACTGCTGATTAAACCAAGGATTATTTGCTGCGGGTTTGCCGGTTGTGTTATCCCAATACATTCTAACCATTGGGTTTGTACCGTAAGCATGATTAAGAACAATATCCATTAAGACTGCAATTCCGTTTGCGTGGCATTCATCTATGAACGCTTTCAGTTCATTTGCCGGTCCATAATATTTATCCACAGCAAAATAAAATGAAGGATTGTAGCCCCAGCTGTTGTTTCCTTCAAATTCATTTATTGGCATTAACTCGATTGCGTTAACACCAATTTTTTTGAAATATCCGATACTGTCTTTGAGAGATTTGTATGTATGCGCCTCTGTAAAATCACGAACCAGCGTTTCATAGATAACTAATTTTTCTTTTGCCGGACGAGTGAAGTTGCTCACTTTCCACGGATATGTTGATTTATCATAAAAATAGAATGAAACTGCTTTTTCCGTTTTACCAGATGGGTAAGCCGGCATGTTAGGAAAAACAGTTGAAGGAATTGAAGAATCGTTTGATGGATCGAGAATCATCTCTGAATAAGGATCTGCAACGCGGATTGTTCCATCAATTAAATATTGATAGGTGGTGAAAAAAAAGGAATTATTTGGAGTTCCTGTCCAGCCCTTAATTAAAGGTAGTTCTTTCCACCAAATAACACTATCTGCTTTGGGTTCGTAACGATTCATGAAATATGAAGTATCAACTTTCCAGTCGTTAGTTTGACTTAATAAGTACACAAATTCTTTTTGCGGGGCGTAAAGAGCAACAATGCCGCTGCTTTTATTAATTCCAATTTGATTTCCGGCTGGAAGCGGCAGATTCTTTATTGCCGGATTTCTCATAATTACAAATGTTGAAGAATCCTTTTGAGTAAGAGTATCCGTAGCTACAACTTTTACTTCATTCTTTCCACCCGGGAAATTATTTGCTACAAATTTATAAGTTAAGCTTGCTGTTGAACTCTGGGCTTTCTCAGTTCCATTAACATAAAGTTTTACGGATTTTGTTTTTGTCCCAACTTCAGCAATAGATACATCCACATCAACAGTTCCTCCGGCTTGAACAAAAACCGGTGAGCGCATCGGATCGCCAAAGGAAACATTTACTGTTGGTTTGTTAAATACAATAGAAATTCCGGATTCGTAAAGAGGAATAAATAAATCTTCCGTCTGTTGTTTGCCATCTGAACTTCTCAATACAAAACAGAGCTCGGCAATTTTTTGCGAAGCGTCTGTTACATTATAAAAGCTGCGCGGATTGCTGATTGTAATTTGATAAATGTCGGGACTCATTCTTACAAGCGTTGGCTGAGCTGCGTTATCGCCCCAATTGCCAATTACCTTTTGCCATTTTGTAATTGTGCCGGATTGCGATTTTAAGCTAACTCCGGTGTGAGCATAAACTACGCCGGTGTAACCAACAATTTTATTTGCGTGAGTAGCGTTTCTTGCATCAAACGTAATAGTGATAATGTCGGTCTGCTTTGGAAACTGAGGATAGGTAGTTATAACTGTCTGCGCATAAATTAAAAATGGGAACAATAATGCGAAAACAAACATCTTGCTTTTCATAGTGCCTCGTATTTGAAATATCTCGGCGGCTAACTTAGTTAACTTACCCTATGCTAATCAAGGAATTCCCACGTCACCCCAAAGCGGAGACCTCTGGGCTGAACCGGGTAGAAAGGGACAATTGAAAATTTAGAATCCAACAGATTTTGCCAGGTGAAGTAGATAATTGCGTTGTCTTGAATTTTGCCGGCAAGGAAGAAATCTATTTGCATTGAGGGCGTAAATTCTCTTGAACCAATTAGCGAATAAATGCCGTTGCTGGTGTCATACAAATAAGAAGAAGAAATGCCTTTCTCAAAATCGAAGCGTTGCTCGTAGCGCGAGCCGTAACTATAATAGTTAAATCCGGTTTTAAGCTTTAGATTGCGGTTGAACAAAGTATCTATATAATACACACCGCCGTTGGAATTGAATTTTGGCAATCCGTTTCTGATTCTCTCATCTTCCGACAGGTATAATGTTGAATTTGTGTTGAAGTGAATTTTCCAAAAACTGAGTTGTGTTTTCAGCGATAGACCTTGCGTTGTCGATTCTACTGTAATAACAAAATGAGCCTCATCGTTAAGCATGTTGGAATTATCTGCAAAAGCACTTATGAGTTCGTTGCTATTCTTTGTGAGAAAATATCCAGCGGAAAATTTCAGCCAACCAAAATCCGCAGAAGCTTTTAGCTCGGCAGTTTGAATTTGCTGTTTTCGGTTGCTCAAACTGCTTATGTGAAATAGCCCATCTGTGTAATTCATGTTCTCAAGTTGCGAGAAAGGTTTTTTGAAATAAGAAAAACCAGAGTAAACAAAGAATTGCTTGCTGATATTAACCGTTACATCTCCACCAATTCCCAAATAATTCATGTCGGAATTATTAATAAGATATTTAACGAAGACTGATGGGCGTATTGTGTTGTCAGTTAATTTTAGCGCTGTAATGAAGGAAGTAGATAATGAAGAATTGGTGAATTCTCGCTGAAACAATTCGGCAATGTATTTGTTGCGCTCAAATGTTGTCAGCGAGACAATATCAAAAATCTCAGTAGAATAATCTTGTCTAAATCTCACTCCAATAGTCTGTACTCTGTTATCATGTGAAACCGGAAGAACATTCTCAGAAACATTTCCGCTGATATTTTGCCGGAACCCGGCAAGATCATCTTTATAATAGAATGTAAATTCACTTGGTGAGTTTTGGATAAGCTTAGCCAGTAAAGTCGCAGAGAAAAAATTGTTTGTGTTGGTTAAATATCTGTTTGGGAATCTAACTACCGCTGTAAGATTATCATATATAAGATCATCTAACGCGAAGTTTGGGAAGCTATTGCCTGTAGCCGCAAGGTCAACGCCGCCGTTTAAACCAACGGTTGACTTAACATGTTTGTAATTAATCAGTATAGTTTCGCTCGGCGACAAAAGATAATTCAAGCGAATATTGCCCATCCAATTGGAAAATTGACTGTTTATGTAGTAATAATCTGAGCCGTGATTGGTTATTTCGATGTAAGTATTTAGCTTCTTAAATGGAGTGATATTGAAGATTCCGTCAATCAATCCTTCGCCGGAAGGTGCTTGGTAATATCTCAATCGTGAATATGGCTTGCTTGATGACGGTTCGCGTGAAATAATATTTACTGCCGCAATGTTATTATTCCCTAATAAAAACCCATGTGAAAGCGGTATTACTTCAATTGAGTCTATACTTTCAGATTGGAACAAGTGCAGATCGGTAAAGTTTGTCAGTCTGTTAGTAAAGTTAATTCCGTCGTTTAGAAAAGAGGTTGATGTAGCACTTAGACCATACAAACTTACATCGGTGGGCATTCCACCAGCACCAAGTTTTTTAATGAATGAGCCGGACATGTCCAGCAAATAATCCTCTGTAAAACGGTAGTCTATTGTCTCTAATGTGTTTTTATCTATAACATTCTGTTTGAATGCAGAGCTCAGCAAGGAAGCTGGTGTAATTGCTGTAATGGCACTTTTAGCAAGAATTGGTATGGTTGAATCGGGTTTAACCGCGGTATAATTTTTAGTTGTGTCTAATCCCGCAGCCGTTTTTTTACTAATTTGTCCAAAGTTAAAAGAGCCCCAGCACATAGTTAGGAAAAGGGTAATAAGCAGTGTCTTCGTTTTACCAAACCGGAAATATTTGCTTCGTTTCATAGTAAATGAATTCCTTATAGAAATTTGCCGGGCAGTTTCAGCCGTTATTTTATTGCTTCATCACCACTTTTGTTCTAAATCAATTGTTTGATTAATAAGACAAAAACTGTTTGTTTTATATTAAAAAAATACTAATTTCCAATTGAAATTATTCACCAAAATAAAGGGCAAACGCAATGTCAATGACAAAAGGACAAATCTTAACACACATGGCCAAAAAATCTGGTCTTAGCAAAAAAGCAACCGGCGAATTCGTTAACGAATTGGTTTTTCTTGCTTACAAAGAAGCTAAAAAAGGTTTCGTAATCCCTGGATTAGGAAAACTCGTTCTTGTTGATAGAAAAGCAAGAACCGGTAGAAATCCAAAAACTGGTGAAGCAATTCAAATACCTGCTAAAAAAGTTGTAAAATTTAGAGTAGCAAAACAAGCTAAAGATGCTATCTTGATTTACAAGAAGTAATCTTAACTTTTTCATAAAGCCCCGATCTCAAAACTCGGGGCTTTTTTATTTTAAGCCGCTCATTTGTTTCATCTTGCCTAACAACTCTCTATAAAGCTCTTCGTTAATGTTTTTCAAAATAACTTTTAATAAATCCTTAAACTCGCCTTGAGCAAAAAAACCGATGCTAATGTTTTGTCTTGAATCATGAATGTAAACCGGACGAGTGTTCCAGCCTGAAAATATTCCGCCGGAAATTCCGTCAATATCATCAAAATTTATTCTTACAGATTTTTTACTCAGGAAAAAGTTTTCGCATGAAATTCCCGCTTCGTCGCTTTTTATTCTAAAAGGAAAAGACTTGTAGCTGTTCAAGTAAAATTTGTTAACGAGATAAATGATAATTAGATTTAACAATGCTACAAAAAAGTAATACCACTTTTGAAAAGAGAGCATAAAAGATGCAAAGGTATAAAATAATAGCAGCAAGGTAATTGCGATATTAACATAGCGATACCAAAATTTTGCGAATAGTGAATACGAGTAGTTCTGCATAAATTTTATTTTCTTTTTGGCAAATTACAAAAAATGACATCCATTCTTTTGTTTCAAGATTCATTATCTTCGCAACGAAAAAAAACGAGTATATAATATGTACGATTTGTTAGTGATTGGCGCTGGTCCTGCTGGCATTAGTATGGCGGTTGAAGCATGCCATTCGGGCATAGATTCGAGCAAGATAATTATACTTGAAAAAGCAGAAGAGCATTCTTTTTCGATAAAGAAATATTACCCCGATTCTAAACTTGTCTCTGCTAATTATAAAGGATTTGAGGCAAAATGTTCTGGCGTTATGTGCATTCCGGATTTAACAAAACACGAAACGATTTCTTATTTAGATAAAGCGATTCTTGAAAACAATCTAACTGTGCACTACAGTGAAACCGTGTGGAAGATGCATCAGAATGAAGATAAGACATTTATCGTTTATACTGAGAAAGGTGAATATCATACAAAGATTGTAGCCATAGCAATTGGAATTCTTGGCAAGCCGAATAAACCGGATTATAAAATTCCACTCAAGCTAAAAGAACGGGCTTTGTTCGATGTTACTACTGTTGAAATAAAAAATTCTCGTGTACTTATTGTTGGCGGCGGAGATTCTGCTTCTGAGTATTGCCAATTCTTAACTCAAAATGGAAACGAAGTTTATCTTAGTTACAGAAAAAAAGATTTCACTCGTATGAATGAAATTAACCGTGAAAGTTTATTAGAACTTGAACGAGAAAAGAAAGTTGTGATTCTCCGTGAAAGTAATGTTGTTGCTCTCGAAGAAAAAGATGGAATGCCATACGTGAAGTTTCAAGAAGAAAGCTTTGGCGAACAAGCTTATGATTATGTTGTTTATGCTTTAGGCGGCTCAACACCGGAAAATTTTTTGAAAATGCTTGGTATTGAGTTCGACGGAGAAGACCCAATTCTTAAAGAACATTACGAAACTTCTGTTCAAGGTTTGTTTCTAACAGGCGATTTAACCGCCGGAACTAAAGGCGGCTCTATTATCTGGGCTTTTAATTCATCAAACACTGCCATGAGAAAAATCTGCCGTGATTACCTTAATTGTAAAATTGATATAGAATAATGATGACACAAGAACCCAAACTATATTCGTTGGCAAAGGAAAAAATAAAAGTACTTCTCTTGGAAGGAATGC
>DAIEQT010000375.1 GCA_027347545.1 Ignavibacteria bacterium
CATTCTCGGTAGATACAAGCAAGCCAACAAGTTTATCGAAATCTTTCTTGCGCAGGTAATTTATTTCGAATTTCTTAGCATTAAGTGCATATGCAATTTTTGCCAAAGCCCTATCGGTCGGGTCAACTGCGGCAAGAATAAGTTTATCCCGGATTTTGTCATCAAACTTAAAAGGAATCACACGATGATCGAGCAGAAGCTTCTTAATTTCGTCGCCCTGCTTTGTCATCATGTTTTTCATTTCGGTAATTCGTTCTTCTGGCAGTTCTTCTATAGGAAAGTTAAGTTCTTTGAAAGCATACAAGACCGCAACTTCTCTAAAAATTATATCGTGATCGAACTTAAACTCATCAACCAATATTTGGGCAAGGTTCCTCTTTAGCTTTGCCTGATCAGCTTCTTTAATCTTAAGTGCCTGCTCTAAAATCTTATGGTCAATGATCCCTTTTTTTAGAAGCAGGTAACCAATTTTATCTGTCATTTCTAACTGAGCTTCTAACATCTAACATCCCTTAATTCATTACTCGTGGTTTAGGACTTATAGTTGCTGTTTCTGCGGAAACTAAGGTTAGACCAATCATCACAATCATGATGAACATAGCTATAAATACTTGAATCATTTCGATAATATTTTTTAAACGGAACACCGTTTCACTCTCATAATAATTTGCCAGTTGCAGTGCTGTATTCTTAATAGTTCCGGTTTCTTCGCCCGAATGAAATCTCGAAATTGCTGTTTCTGTAAACACGCCGCTTGCTTCAAATGCTTCTGTAATTCCAACACCGCGTTTAATCATCATTGGAATTGCTATGTTTTTAATTCTCGACTCAAAATAATCATTACCGGTTGCTTCAGCAGCAATTCTTATAGGTTCTATACTTTCGGCCGATCCACTGTATAGAGTATAAAACACTCTGCAAAAAACTTCAATGTTCGTTTTATGTATCAGAGAACCCATAATTGGAAGTTTCATCATGTATTGATCTACAAGCAGCTTTCCCTTTTTAGTTTTAGCCAAACGAATAAGAATTATTGGCGGAACAATCATTAATAGAAAAACCGCAGTAATATTACCCATTAGAAAATCACTTAGCTTAAGAGTAAAGGCAGTCATAGGAGGCAGTTCAATTTTAAATTTCACAAAGAGCTTTGCTGTCTCCGGGAAAATATATCCTACATAAAAAAGTACTGCTAAGAATAAAATAAAAACTGTAACTAATGGAGAAATAAGCGCGCTCTTCATATTCTTTCTGAATTCTTGTTGGCGCTCTAAAAATTTTGCGGTGGCTTTGTATATTTCCGACATGTTACCACTTTTTGAAGCTAAGCCCAACATGTAAGCAGTAAACTTTCCAAAGATTGATTGATAGCGTAAGAAGGCAGTTTCGCTATCCGTACCCTTTTTCAATTCATTGTTGATCTGCTTTAGTGTTTCTTTTAACGTTTTGTTTTGTATATCGTTGATAAGTAAAGTTAATATTTCTGAATACGGCAATTTTTGATCGAGAAGTTCGGCGCTAATTTTTACAAAAGAAACAATCTCTTGATGAGGAGGTTTTGAGCTAAAATCAAAAAGCTTTCTATTAATGGAAACAACTTCATAACCCAATTTTCGGAGCGCATTAGAAACTTCATCTTTGCTATATGCACGTTGTTCCCCAACAATTGGCTTTTCTTTTCCCTTTTTAATTTTATATAGATAGGAGACCTTTTTCTCAATGCTCTGAACCTTTAATTGATTCTTTTCTACAAGCTTTTGAATTTTCTTTTTAGCAACAGAAAATGAAGGCTCTGTAAGAGTACCACTTATTACCTGCCCGTTATTTTTCATTGCTGTAAATCTTACTTCAACCATTGGCTGCCAAATGTTTATAAAAAAAGCCGATAGATTAATCTATCGGCTTTCAATTTAAGAAAAATTACTCTAAAAATTAATTGTTTATCGTTGTAGATGTGATACGATCTGCTCCGACTACCATTGTTACTTGAACAGCACTGGTACCGTTGTTTCCTTTTTCATTTCCTGTTCCAGTCAATGTAACAGAGCCTGCTGCAACTGTTGTGGCAACATAAGTACCGTTTCCCGTTGTATCAAGGGAGGCTGGAACTGTCCAACCTGTAAATTCGTTCCCACCACCACCTAATGCATCTGGCTTTCTGTAGTACTGTTGAGCCAATGATGCTAAATTTGTTAAGTCGGAGATAACAGCATCTCTGTTAGCTTGCGAACTGCTTTCTGTAAATACGTTTATACCAACTACTACAGCGATACCAACAATGATAACGCCTAATACGATGAGTAATAATTGCTGCTGACCCATGGTTTAACTCCTTTGTTTGTTGTTTGTGTTTGTTTATTTAGTCCTACTAAGGGAATTAGTTATTTATTGTTGTTGAAAGAATACGTTCCGGACCAGCTACCATTGTAGCTTGAACAACTCCGGTTCCGTCATTTCCTTTTTCAATTCCTTTTGCAATTAGTGTAACAGTCTGCGCTGCTACGATTGCCGTATATGTTCCGTTTACGGTTGTATCAACAGACAATGGTATTACCCAGCCGGTAAAAGTATTACCACCACCACCGGAAGCAACGGATTTTCGATAAAAACGTTGTGCTGATAAAGCTAAGTTTGTTAAATCCGATATCGTTGCATCTCTGTTAGCTTGTGAACTGCTTACTGAAAAAATGTTAATTGCTACAACTACTGCAATACCTACAATTATAACTCCTAAACCTAAAAGTAATAATTGCTGATGACCCATTCTTAACTCCAAAAGTTAATAATCTTAATTAATGATAATTGTTCTATAAGAGATTGCGTTCACGTTAATTTGTACCTGAAGTGAATCATTATTTGTTACTACTTCGTTACCAACACCAACTATAACCGCACTATCCTGGAATACAGTAACTGAATAATGACCGGCAGCTGTGTTTTACAATTCGTCAGGAATTGTCCAACCAGTGAATTTTCTACTTCCACCACCTAAAGAACTTGGTTTTAGATAGTATTGTTGTGCCATAGCAGCAAGATTCACTAATTCATTAGTAATTATTGCTCGTTTGCTCTCAATAGCATTTGCTTTGAAAAGGTTTATTCCAACAAAAACCGCTACTCCAACAATTAGAATTCCTAATACAATTAAAAGAAGCTGCTGCTGACCCAAACTCTCTCCAAATTATGGTTCGGTAATTTTTTCCGTCAACCCGATTACAGTGAAATTGATACAGACAATTATCGAACCAACCTCTAGAAAATTATTATTTTAGTAACTAATTATAATTCAATATAATAAAGGATATACCTAAAGGGAAGGAAAAAGTGAGCTAAAGGTAAATTTAACTCACCTAGAAGTTATTACAAGTAAATTTTTAGGATGGCTATTATCTGACTCTAATATGCAATTCTTTTAGTTGGTTTTCATCAACAGAAGATGGGGACTCATCCATCAGAGAAATACCGCTTGAAGTTTTGGGGAATGCAATTACGTCTCGGATTGAATGTCGTCCGGCAAATAACATTGCTAAGCGATCAAAGCCAAAGGCAATTCCACCGTGTGGTGGTGCACCATACTTAAACGCGCCCGTTAAAAATCCAAATTTTTCTTGAGCTTCTTCATCACTTATTCCCAGTACACTGAACATTTTTGTTTGTAGTGCTGAATCATGGATCCTAATACTGCCGCCGGCAATTTCATTTCCATTTAGAACTAAATCATATGCGCGCGCTTTAACTTGGGCAGGGTCAGTATCCATCAAAGGAATGTCCTCAACTCTTGGCGATGTAAATGGATGATGCATTGCATAATAACGCTTGGTATCATCATCCCACTCAAACAGTGGAAAATCAGTAACCCATAACAGAGCATGCTTTGCATCAGGCTGAATTAGATTCATTCTCTTTGCCATCTCTAAGCGAAGATGTCCCATAATATTTAACGTCTTCAATTTATTTCCGCTTAACAAAAGCAGCAAGTCACCAGGCTCAGCATTTAATGTACTAACTAAATTTTTCTTTTCTTCTTCCGTTAGAAATTTTGCAATTGGCGCTTCAACATCATTTTCTTTTACGCGCATCCATATTAATCCACCGGCACCAAGCTTTTTAACAAAATCAGTTAGAACATCAAGTTGGTTACGTGTGTAATCTCCGCATCCTTTTGCAACTAATGCGGTTACAATTCCCTTACCATCAAGTGCTTCTCTAAAAACTCTAAACTCTGATTTTTCAAAAACGCTGTTAAGGTTAACCATCTCTAGTCCAAAACGAAGATCAGGCTTATCGCTTCCATACTTTTCCATCGCATCATCAAAAGCCAACCGTTTGATTGGTGTTTCCAATTCCATTCCCAGAACTTCTTTGTAGAAAATTTTCATCAATCCTTCAACAATTTCAAAAATATCTTCTACATCCACAAAAGACATTTCAACATCTATTTGCGTGAATTCGTATTGGCGATCTGCACGTAAATCTTCATCCCGGAAACACTTAACTATCTGGAAGTAGCGATCCATTCCGGCAACCATTAATATTTGCTTGTAGGTTTGTGGAGACTGTGGTAATGCATAAAACTTACCTTTGTGCAAGCGGCTTGGGACAAGAAAATCTCTTGCGCCTTCAGGCGTACTCTTCATAAGTATTGGTGTTTCAATCTCTATAAAACCGTTTTGATCAAAGTATTTTCGTGTAAGCAAATACATTTTATGTCTTAGTAAAAGGCTCTTTTGCATTTCAGGGCGACGTAAATCGAGGTATCTGAATTTTAACCTAAGATCTTCGTGAGCATCAATGTTATCTTCAATTGCGAATGGCGGAGTATCTGCATGATTAAGAATCACAAGATGATCAACCATAACATCAATATTTCCAGTTGGTAAAGCCGGATTCTCAGTGCCTTCCGGTCGTTTGCGAACTTTGCCTTCAATAGATATTACAAACTCGCTTCGAAGTTTTTTGCCATGTTCATGAGAATCTAAATTATATGATGGTTCGAACACCACTTGCGTAAGCCCAAATCTATCTCTCAACTCAATAAAAATTACTCCTCCTAAATCTCTGCGTATTGCAACCCATCCGTTAAGAACAACACTCTCTCCTATGTTTGTTTCTCTTAACTCGCCGCAAGTATGTGTTCTTTTCATAAACTTCATTAAAAAGCTACTCCTTCTTTGAATTTATGCGCAAAGATAAACATTTATAGAGGGTCGTTCAAACCGGATGCTAAATTTGATGCTTCTCAATGCATAATTATGCAAATGAGTCTATTTGATCAAAAGCATTTTGCGGGTTTGAAGAAAGTTGCCTGCACGAAGTGTATAGAAGTAAATACCGCTACTTAATTGACCCGCTTCGAGCGAGGCGAGGAATTGAGAATTATATGTTCCGGTTTGTTGGTATTCGTTTACAAGAGTAGCGACTTCTCTACTAAACAAATCAAATACTTTCAGGCTTACTTTGCTTGGTGCTTGCAACTTGTAGCTAATCGTCGTTTCCGGATTAAAAGGATTTGGATAGTGCTGGTAAAGCTGAAATTCACTTGGAAAAGTTTGTGCAACCGAAGTATTCTGAATTGGAACTGCAGATGTAGCTGTAACTCCTAAAGCAAGTTTTGTCATTTTCTCGTAGAAAGTTTTATTCACCTTTGTAATATCATCAGTGGTTTTATGATAATATAGATTGAAGTCACTCATAATCTCAATCAGTAAAACCGCAGGATAATTAAATCTCCAGAATGAAGCATGATCGCTGGCTGTTGAACCAGGATTTGATGTAAAGAGATTTATTCCAATCGAATATTTGCTATTTACATCATGAACAAGCAATCCGAGCTCTAAAGAGTTTGAAACATTTCTAGTGTGGACTTCTGCTTTGTAATCATTGTTACTATCCCACGCAATCATATCAAGATTAATGACTGCAACTATATTATCACCTCGAAAGCTGGCTTCTGAAGCGTAGTAGTTACTACCATACAACCCATACTCCTCTAAATCCCACAGTGCGTAGATTATCGTATATTCAAAATTATATTTTGATAAAATTCTAGCAGCTTCAAGAACAGCAGCAGTTCCGCTTCCATTATCGTCAGCGCCAGGGGCAAATCCCCCAGATGGCATATTATCATAATGTGCGCAAATAATTACGTACTGATTTGATTTAGTTGTTCCATTTTGTATCGCGTAAACATTTTGACCGTCCGACATAAAGTTCTGCTGAAAAGAGACCAAGCCTAGCCGACTAAATTTTTGCATCAGATAGATGGGTGTGTAAGAATTTCCGGCGCTATAACGGTTCCGAGAAAGTAAGCTTGTGGAAACATTATTCAGAATAACAGGTTTATCGCCGGTAAGTTCCCGCAGGTTATTCATCAGAGTATCAATACTTACTTTATTAATAATTGATTGTATTGTCTGAATAGTTTGGGCAACAGCATAGCTGGAAAGCAAAAACAAGCATAAAATTGTAAACGATTTTTTCATATAGCGCCATTTTTACGAGTGAAATGTAACAAACATTTATTTGTATACAACCCACTTAGCTTTCTCCTAATTAACTATAAAATTAAAATTGAATTTGCTTTTTTAAATCTCCGACCTTATATTTTGAGTTATTAATAACAAATTTCCTAATTAAATTAGTGACGCCATGCTAGACGACTTAGACATCATAGTCCTTAAAAAACTGCAAGAAAATGGCAGAATGAAGAGAAACGAACTTGCTGAAATTGTGGGATTATCAGTCCCTTCCCTCAGCGAAAGGCTAAATAAACTTGAAGATAAGGGTGTAATTCAAGGTTATTACGCAAAACTGGATAGACATATTTTTCATTTCGATATTATGGCTTTCGTGCTTGTCGTTATGGAATCATCCAAAAGTTATGAAAAATTCTCTGAACAGGTTAGAAAAACCGGCGAAATATTAGAATGCCATTCGATTTTAGGCGAGGGCTCACACATTCTTAAAGTAGTAGTTAAGGAAACAAAAGATTTGGAAGCGCTGCTTTCTAAAATTCAATCTTGGCATGGTGTTACAAAAACAGTAACAAGTTTTGTTTTATCTACTATGAAAGAGACGACAAGTTTAAATATTCAATCTAAAAAGGAGTAAAAATGGCTAAAACATCCTCCCCTGTGCACGATGTACTTTCCTATGTGAAAGCGAACAAAATACAGTTCGTTGATTTTAAATTCATGGACTTTCCAGGTCAGTGGCAGCATTTCACTGTACCGGTAAGTCAATTTGAAGAAGGATCATTTGAAAACGGATACGGATTTGACGGCTCTTCAATCCGCGGTTGGAAAGCTATCAATCAAAGCGATATGCTTATCATCCCGGATCCAACTACAATGTTTTTAGATCCTTTCATTAAAGCGCCAACAATCTCGCTTATCTGCGATGTTTACGAACCGGCTACAAAAGAAAAATACAGCCGTTGCCCACGTAACATTGCTCAAAAAGCAGATGCTTATTTAAAATCAACCGGAATTGCCGATGTTGCTTACTTCGGTCCCGAAGCAGAATTTTTCGTATTTGATGATGTTCGTTTCGATAGCGGTCCAAATTTCGCTTTTTATTCTGTTGATTCAAACGAAGGTAAATGGAACAGCGGCCGCGAAGAAAATCCAAACTTAGGCTACAAACCGCGTTTCAAAGAAGGCTACTTCCCGGTTCCGCCAACAGATCAGCTAATGGATTTGAGAAACGAAATGGTTCTCAACTTAGAAAGTCTTGGAATTGAAGTTGAAGCACA
>DAIEQT010000143.1 GCA_027347545.1 Ignavibacteria bacterium
CCTTTCGAATATTTAGTTGAACGACTAGGGTTCAAACCGGAGTCAATTGATTGGGCAATGATTCCCGAGTACGCAAACCATAAATGGGACGGAACAATAAATCCTCTTAAAACAATTTTAGATTGTCTGGCGCTTGGTGTAAGAAGGATTGGTGTTGAATCGGCCACGGGTACTGGTAAAACGAAAATTGGCGCCGGAATTGTTTTGTGGTTTCTTGAATGTTTCAAGAATGCTATGGTTGTAACAACTGCACCAAAAGCTGATCAGCTGAAGCTTCATATCTGGAAAGAGATTGGAATAATGTTCAATGATTTTGGCAAGGGCGAATTATTGTCTTCATTAAAACTTAGAATGGTCCCTGGTGAAGATAGTTGGTTAGCAGTTGGTTTTGTCGCCGGTGTTGTAGCCAATGAAGAGTCATCAACAAAAGCACAAGGTTTTCACGCTGAGCATTTGCTTATAATTTTTGAAGAGACACCCGGAGTACCAAAACCAATTATGGAAGCTTTTCAAAACACAGCAGATGGAGCTCACAACATTATTTTAGCTTTCGGCAATCCTGATCATCAGCTAGATAATCTTCATAAGTTTTGTGGTCTTCCAAATGTTACAGCAATTCGTATATCCGGAAAAGATCATCCAAATGTTGTTCTGAATAATCCGGCATTTATCCCGGGCGCCGTTACTGTGGATGGATTGAGAGATAAAGAACTTCGTTACGGAATTGATTCACCGCTCTACAATTCACGCGCGTTAGGTATTTCTTCCGGACAATCAGTAAGTGCACTAATAAAACTTGAGTGGATTAATTCAGCGATTGAAAGAGGGAAATTATTTCAGTTCGAGAACGGAAGATTTGATGAGACAAAAATTGAAGGCGCAAAAGCTTTAGGAGTTGACGTTGCAAATAGTGAGACCGGAGACAAGGCAGCAATTGCGAAAGGTAAAGGAAGCGTATTGTTAAGTGTAGTTGATTTTCAATGTCCGGATTCGAATCAACTAGGCAAGCGTGATGTTTTACAAATAATGAATGATGAATTAATAAGTCCTGACAAAGTTGGCGTTGACAGTGTTGGAGTTGGCGCCGGAACAGTAAACGCACTGAAAGAAATGGGGAAAAAAGTTATTGCCCTGGGAGGTGCTGACGCACCTATTAAAATTAAAATTGAAAAATCTAATGAGAAGAAAGAAGAGGACTTTAAAAATTTACGTTCTCAAATGTGGTGGCAACTTCGGGAAGATTTAAGAAATGGAATTCTTTCCTTTCCTAATGATCAAGAACTTGTTGCAGATCTGATCACTCCGGAATGGGAGACAAAAAACGGAAAAATAATTATTGAGTCCAAGGAGACAATCAAGAGTCGTCTTCAGCATTCACCAAACAAGGGCGATGCAGTTGTTTATTGGAATTGGGTAAGGCAAACTAAAAAACCGGAATTAAAAGCTGTTCAACGGCCATATTAAAAGTGAGGATGAAATGACTAGTCAAGAAGTAATAAAATTGCTCGAAATGTACAGTAATCAAATCAACAGTAAAATTATTAAGGATTTGATTTCTGATCATTTACCAATAAAACAAAAAACACAAAAGTTATATCAGTCATACTCCGGTGATGTGGCTATTAAGACTCGAACTTTCGATGATGTGAATAAAATAAACAGCAAACTTCCGAATGATTACCGTGGAGATATTGTTGACGGAATCACGGGCTATATGTTCGGTGAAAACATTAGCTATGTGATTGATAAATCCAAATTATCAGAGACAGAATATAAGAACGCATCCGAAAGGTTGAATACTTTCTTAATAAAAAATAACATTGAGGATCTCGATAGTACGACCGGCGAGATGATGTCAATTTGTGGTCATGCTGCACGCTTACTTTATATCGACAAAGAAGGCAATGAGAAAGTAATGAGCATCAATCCATGGGAAGTGGTTTTTGTAATGAACCAGACCATTGATGAAGTACAGTTCGCAATGATCTATTATGAAATTGAGATTATTGAAAATGGAGACAGAAAAAAGAGAACACGTGTTGAGTGGTATGATTCTACTACTGTAACATTTTTCATTTCCAATGATTCCGGGGATTATGATCTCGATCTTAGTGAAACTAAAAATCCATTGCCTCACATGTTCAAATATGTCCCGGTAGTTCGTTACACGAATAACAATTTGCTGAAAGGTGATTTTGAAAAAGTAGAAGAATTGATTGATGCTTATGACAGATCACTAAGTGATATTCAAAATGAAGTTGAGGAATTCCGGTTAGCATATTTTGCATTCTACGGAGTAGAACCGACACCAGAAGTAATCAAGGCTGCCAGACAGACCGGAGCGTTTAATTTCCCCGAAGGTTCCAAGGGTGAATTCTTAACAAAAGATTTGAATGGAGCTGTTGAGTTTCTAAAGGATCACAAAAAGACACTCAATGAGAATATTTACAAATTTGCGAAAGCTGTTGACATGAGAGATGAGCAGTTTTCCGGATCAGCGATGAGTGGTGAAAGTCGGAAATGGAAACTCGTTGCTCTTGAGAACCGGGCAAAAACAAAAGAGAGGAAATTTGTAAAAGGATTGCGTGAAATGTTCAAAGTTATTTGTTCAGCGTGGGAAACGAAACAAATCAAATTGAATTATGAAGATATCAGTTTTCAATTTAAGCGTAATCTTCCGGTTGATCTCAGTTACATCGCAGATGTACTCAGTAAACTAAATGGTCAGATCAGCGATGAGACACGGTTAAGTCTCGCTCCATTTATCAAAGATGTTGAAGGTGAAATTGAAAAGATAAAAGCAGAGCAAGAAGGCAAAGTGAATTTTGATACTCTCCCTATAGTAAAGCCAAATGATGGGAATATTCAACAATGACAGATGAGCAGTTAGAAAAGGAAAACGCAGAATTGTCGGAAGTTATGCACGAGAAGGTAAAAGAACTTGCCAAATATTTTGACAGTGTTCAGATATTTTGTACAAAGCATGAGTCTGATAAAATTGGTACATCACATCTGACGGAATGTTCTGGAAATTATTTTGCACGTTATGGCCAGATTAAGTTATGGGTAGAGAAACAATCATTGAACGGAGAAGAGATTGATTCGTGAAGAAGTAAATATCCGTCTGGCAAAATTACTCTCAAAAGCTGATGCTGATGTTGAGAAGATTTTAAAAGAGTTCGAACCAAATTTAATTCGCGCTTATAAAAGTTCTCTTGAAAACATAAAAAAAGAAATTGCATGGATCTTTGAGAAGTACGGTGCGAAGGTTACTTACGGCCAGATGCAAGCTTATAATCGTTTAACAGGAATTGAGAAAGAGATTGCTCAAGAGTTGAAAAATCTAACCGGAGAAACAGTTAAGCTTACTACAAAAAAATTCAAAGAGACATTCACTGAAGGATATTACAGAACCGCTTTTGCTCTCGAAGTTGGAACCGGATTCAAACTTGGTTTTGGAACATTGAATAAAAGTTTAGTCGAAGCAGCTATACTAAATCCGTTGGACCGTTTGAAGTGGACTGAACGGATGGGAATAACAACAGAAACTTATACTAGAGTTATCAATCAAGAAGTTGCGACTGGGTTAAATCAAGGGACCGGTTATGTGAACATTGCCAGAGCGATAACAGATAAATTTGGAGGCAAGGGTTTAACCGAACCTGGTTTGTACCCGCGGATGTTGAGAATTGTACAAACGGAAGGACACCGGGTTCAAAATGCTGCTCGAGTTACGGCGTTTGATAAATCTGAAAGAGCAGCGGAACTGTTAGGAGTGGAAACAGAGCGTGTTTGGTTACATCCGGATGGTGTGAAAGAGCCACGTGAAGATCATATCAAGATGAATGATAAACCAGCCAACAAAGAAGGGAAATTTATTCTTCCGGATGGAACTGTTACCGATGGACCTGGACTGACAGGGAAACCAGAACATGATATAAATTGTTTTCCAGGTTATATAAACGTTAACACACCAACGCAAATCAAGGGATTGACAAAAAGATATTATGAAGGTGAATTAATTGAGATTACTACAGTTGGTGGCATAAAGCTCGCCGGAACCCCGAATCACCCAGTACTTACGCAACATGGTTGGGTTGCTTTGAATTCGCTTAATGAGGGAAGCCACATATTCAGCGCAGGATTTCGTAATGTAATGTCTTCCCGAGATCCAAATATAGATAATACTCCAATTGCGTTTCGCGAGATATTTAATTTTGCGAACATCATTTTTCCGCACAAGAGGGCTGCCATCATCACAGAGAATTTCCACGGCGACGGGATCATAGGCGATGTCAAGATTATAACGCCCAAAGGCTTTCTGAGGAACTCCCTCCAAATCATATTTAGCAAGCCATTTTTCAAAAACAGTTTCCTCTTTACCGAGTTTGGAAAGAGTTCGTTCTTTAGTTATCGCTTTTTTATGCATCTCCTCCTCTGGTATTACTCTACCTTTAACCGCCTCGTGAGCCTTTGCGTAGAGTTTTTGTCTCTCACTTTTAGAAAGGCTTTCCCATCTATTGATCAAAGCTTCACTAAGATTACGAGGAGTGATATTGTTCTCCCTCAAAATTCTATAAATAATCTGTCGGCTGACTTTGAATCTCTTTGCAAGAGCATGGACAGAAATTCCCTTGTTGTAAAGGACGACAACATTCTTACTATTAATCGAAGTGTTTTTAGAGGGCATGTTTATAATCTCGAAACAATTAATAATTATTACCTTGTAAATATAGACAAAAACAATGACAATATGATAATTGCTCACAATTGTCATTGTACTTCTTTTC
This sequence comes from Ignavibacteria bacterium, assembly GCA_027347545.1. Classification (GTDB taxonomy): domain Bacteria; phylum Bacteroidota; class Ignavibacteria; order Ignavibacteriales; family Melioribacteraceae; genus Stygiobacter. The sequence continues at coordinate 4,791 of DAIEQT010000143.1, forward strand.
TGAAAATCAAAATGATGCCTAAAAGAGGGCGGCAGATAAATCCGGATGTGAATTATACCGACTGGTTCCAGTTGAGAATAGCCGCAAACTAAGAAAAATTATTTTTTTTCATCTCCCACTTTTTCCCATGACAAAGCAATTCTGAAAAATTACGTTACATCAAGATTTTTAATCACTCATAACAAAATTGAACTTGTAGGCTCGTACTACAAGGGCGAGGAGAAAAGGATCATGGATTTTAAGACAATCATCGCTAAAATAAAAAAAGGCGAAGCTCTCACAGCCGACGAAATTTCTTTCATAGAAGGACTTAAGACGCTCACACCAGAGAGTGTTAAGGATTATCTAGAGAAAGATGAAGCTGGTAAGAAGTATCTGCAAGGTTTGAACGATGCAGCTGTCACAAAAGGTATTGCAACTTTCAAAGAGAAAACAATGCCTGGTTTGATTGAAGAAGAAATCAAGAAAAAATTTCCGGCAGAAACGGAATCTGAGAAGAAACTTCGATTGCTGGAAGAAGATCACAACAAGACAAAAGCAGAATTGAAACGTAAGGATCTACTCAACAAAGCAACATCAATAGCTGTTGAGAAAAAACTTCCGTTAAAACTTGTTGAAAAATTTCTTGGTGATGATGAAGAAATGACAATCAAAAATATGGAGTTGCTGGAAGCAGAATATAACAGCGCCGTGACTGCAGCTGTAGATGTGAAGTTTAAAGAAAATGGCAGAGAACCGGGAGGAAGCGGTAATCCTAATCCAGGGCCTGATTACAGTAAAATGAGTGACGATGAATATTTCAAACACAAAACAGCAGATAAAAAATAACGGAGATGTAAAATGAAAAAGTTTTTATTCAAACACTCATTTGTAGCGGCAATGATTGCACTTGTGTTAGTTGCGGTTACAGCAGCTTTCCTTCACCCGGTATCAATTAAGGGCGGAATTATTTTAGCGAACACGTTTCTAACAACGCAGTTGATTGCTCGTGAAGCATTGGTGCGTTTGAGAAACATGTTGGTTATGAAGGCACTCATTCATAATGATTATTCTTCAACTTTCCAGAAACAAGGTGATACAATCCGCGTAAAGAAACCAGCCACTTATGTAGCTGATGAATTTGGCGGTACAATTAACCTTCAAACAATTGGTGAAGATTCGGTAAATGTTGTGTTGAATCATATAGCAGATGTTTCAATCGCTATCACTTCAAAAGAGAAAGCATTGAACATTGATGACTTTGGTGATCAATATTTGAATCCGGCAATGGAAGCAATCGCTCAAAAAGTTGATGCTGATATTATGAGTGAAGTTTATAAAGAAGTTCCTTTCTTTGTCGGAGTTTCAGGTACAACTCCGAGCGCACTTGATGATTTTGCAAATGCAAGAAAAATTTTAAATATCAACCGTGTACCTCAGGCAATGAGACGCGCTGTTTGGGATCCGAACGCGGATGCTAAGTTCACTGTAATTCCATCAATCGTTAATGCAGAAAAATCCGGAAGTACATTAGCACTACGTGAAGGTTCAATTGGCAGGATCCAGGCGCTTGATAACTACATGAGCCAGAACGTTGTTACACACGCAGCCGGAACATTTACGGCAGTTGCCGCACCAAAAGTTAACACGCTCGCAGTGGTTGACAGTAATACAATCATTCTCAAGGGCGGAGCTGGTACTGAGACAATCAAAAAAGGTGATTGTTTCTATGTGACATCCGCGGGCAAGAATTACTATTATTCAGCCGCCGCAGATGCTGCAGCTGTTGCTGGTGTTGTCTCTGTAACCACATTCCAGAAAGTTCAAGCAGCTCATGCTGTTGATGATGTGATTGTTTTTCCAGATAAGACAGCTGGCGGACACGTATCAAATTTAGCATTCCATAGAAACGCATTCGCATTTGTTCAGAGACCTCTTGAGGCTCCAGCCGGCGGAGCGACAGGTTACACAGTAAACTTTGAAGGTTTATCACTTCGCGTTGTTCAGGGTTATAATATCTCTACGAAGGTTGAAACACTTTCGATGGATATTCTTTACGGAATTAAAGCAATTTATCCACAGTTAGCCACCAGGGTACTTGGATAGCATCGTCGTAATGGAGAGTGTGACCGGCGCTCTCCATTATTTTTTTCAACTTTAATTCGTGGAGAGAAAAATGAAGTGTGAAATTTGTGGTTGTGATTATAGCGATTCAGTTTACCATCTGCATATCCAAAGATGCAAGCCGATACCTTCCGAGGAAGAATTGAAGCTTCAAGAAGAATTAAAGCTTCAAGAAGAATTAAAGCTTCAGGAAGAGAACACATCTAGGCCTGTTCCTATAGAAGATCAAAATCAGCCAGCACCGGATATTGATTTTCCAAGAAAGAAAAAAGCAGGTAAGTAATGGCCATCATTGAAAACACTGATGTGTTCACCATTCTACAAATTGAAAAAACTCCTGACCAGATGGAGCTTGTGGATCTTATTATCCCGGAGATAGAGGGAGATTACAAACGGATTCAGAACAAAGAATTTGATGTTGACGGTGAAGGCAATATTGTTTATCCGGAAGGATCCAAATTAACGGCCGGATTGATGATCGGTTATGTCCTCAATAAACAGTACGGAATACAATCGCAAAGTATTTCCAAATATTCACAGTCAAACGAAGCAACTGTTCTTGGTTATCCGAAAAGTATAACAGACAGAATTAAAAAATATCCAAAATTTATGTGATGATTGATCGATTCTACAGACAAATAATTACCATCAAACGTAAAACGCTAACAGATGATGGCGGTGGAGCGAAAGCAGAGAATTGGGCTACACTTAAAACAATAAAAGGTTTGATTGTGCAAAACAGCGGTAATGAAAGAAGAGTGAACGAAAAGAAAACAGAGACATCTTCTCATACTCTTATATGCACTAAGACCGACATAAAAGCAGTTGATAGAATTGAGTATAACGGAAGTGTCTATGAGGTGTTACCGGTTGATAATCCTCTTGAGATGAATCACCACATGGAAGTTGATTTACAACTAATCAGATAAGGGTTTAGTAATGACTGACGAAAAATTTAACCAACTATGCGAAGACGTTGCAGTCATTAAATCGAAGTTAGAAAACTTGCCAAAGTCGTTTTCGTGCCAACTCCACGGGGAAACGATTGAAGACCATGAAACTAGGTTACGCAAACTAGAGAATTATGTTGCGCGTTTTATCGGTGCGATTGTTCTTGGCAATCTTCTAACCGGAATTATTGTGGCGTTGATAGTAGCATACATAACAACAGGTAGAATATGAACGCAATAAAAGATTTTTTCAAGAACTCAGCATTAAAGACAGTTGCGGCAGTTACCTTCTTCGCAGTTGTCTTCATCTTCATCACTTTCAATTGGCTTGTCGAACTATCTTCTTTCGCGGTTGGCATTGCGAAAGGTGCACTTGGATTATTCCTGGTGTGGGTGTTTGATAAGTACGCAATGAAAGAGATTGATACAGTTAATGAACTTAAAGAACGGAATATATCATATGCGATTTTCTTTCTTGGTTTGTGCATTGTCGTTGCTGCTGCTATCATCAACAGTTAGCGCTCAGAAACATCTACAAATAGCACAGACTTACATCGGCACAAAAGAAGCAACCGGTCACAATGATGGTGAGCCGATTGAGTCATTTCTTAGAAGTGTTGGCCGTCATAAGGGAGATTCCTGGTGCGCAGCGTTTGTAAGTTATTGCTTGACTGTTGCGAATGCAAAGCAACCCGCAATTCGTTCCGGTCTCGCGCGTGAGTTCAAACGCGGCAAAGGGATGATAAAAGCAGTTGATGTACTTCGTGGGACAAAAAAAGTTGATAAAGGTTTTATCGTTGGCTGGGAAAAAGGTGAAACGATCTCCGGGCACATCGGATTTGTATTCACGAAGTGGAATAAACAGTACGGTACAACGATCGAAGGTAATACTTCCTCCGGAGAGAAGGGAAGCCAGGCGGATGGAGATGGAGTTTACATTCGTGCAAGATCAATCCAACCAGCTAATTACTTCCGGATTTGTTGGTTTGTCCCGGTGAGTTATAAATGAAAGCCCAGGAGATTCTAAATATTGTCCTAGGTTTAGCGGTTCTGATAATTATCGGTCTGGCCGTAAAAATGATTTTCTTCGCTCCGGATCCGGTTCATGTAGTTGATACGGTTACCGTAAGAGATACAACCACCGTACACGACACCACCTTTGTTCCCAAGAGTGTGAATATCTCAAAGCTCAAAGCAAAATTGAGCCAGCAAATAAAAGATTCGTTGACAATATATTTTAACCAATCGGGCAAAGATACAGCACATGCACTATTCGCTATGGCAGACACAACATTCAAGAAAGATTCGAGCAAGATTAGCATTCGTTATTATTTCCCTCCGCTGAATTTTTTCGCGGCTACATTTGATCTGAAAGAAAAAATTATTCACGAGCTTCAAACGGTTACTGAAACAAAAACAATTACAATCGAACAGCCGTTTTATAAACTACCAACGTTCTGGACTACAGTAGCAGCAATTATATTATTCTTTTTGGTGAAATGATGGCAACAGCAAGTTTCGATTTCGCAAAAGCAAAAAAGGTCATTCGGGAGACTGAAGAAGCTCGGATGTTGTTAGCATGTGAGATTGTAGAAACGGAAGCGAAATATTTATGTCCGGTTGATAAAGGGAATTTAGTGGGAAGTTTTTCACACGAAGTAGTAACTAATCAGAATGAAATAGTTGGCACTGTAAGAAACAGCGCGGAGTATGCAGCAGCTGTTGAGTTTGGGACGAAGCCGCATACCATAGAACCGAGGAACAAACCAAATCTAAAATTCAAAGTTGATGGTAAATGGATCTCGACAAAAAAAGTTAATCACCCGGGTACTCAAGGAATTCCATTTTTACGCGGTGCAATGATCGGGAAGAAACGTGAAGTAATGGAAATTTTGGATCTATAATGATTACCAGTTTGAGAAAAGCAATTTATTCAACAGGACTAACGGTTACCGGACTGAACGCGGCTAATTTCTTTTTTAAAGAAGCGCCTCAAAATATTCCCGGTAGTTATTGTGTGTTCAGTGAAGTATCTAATCCGTATGCAGGCAGAACTACAATGAGCAAGTTTGAAGAGAGTTACGTACAGTTCACTCTATATGGAATGAACCAGGAAGAGCTTGAGACATTGGTGAAGAATTTAAGAGCAACATTCGACGATGCGGAATCAAGTTTTAGTTTATCAGACTATTACGTTTTAAGAATTGACTGGTCCTTAAGTAGAGACGTGCAGCTGGAAGATGTCAAACAATTGATCGTTCAATACAAGTTTAGATTACAACAGAAATAAAAAAGGAGAAATGAAATGTCACTCATTAACGGAAAAACAATAAAATTTTACTTTGGCGATATTGTAGCGCCGGCAACCAAACCACCGGAAGTTGAGATCACCGGATTCACGCCCAGTGTGCAGTTCGATGAGAGCCAAACAACCACATCCTCAACCGTTGGAGATGGAAAAGCCATAACGCTTATTCGTAAAAAAGTTTCAGCAAAAGTTGAATCAATTTTAAAGGACACGCCCGGCGGTCCCGAGATTACAGGCAACACATTAGCCATGACTGTTAACGGAGTTGCGGTGCCTATTACTAAGGTTGATTATAGTGTCGCTTATGACGAGCACAAAATTACCAGTTCAAGCTCACCAGCTGGATTTCATGAGTTTGATTCCGTGCGGGCAGAAAGGAAAGGGAAACTTGATGTTTATATGGAAGGCACTGCGGATTTAGCATTAAGCAATACAGCCGTGCCCGTTGTAATTACACTTGAGACCGGAAATACAATTACCGGAGATGCAAAATTTAAGAATAAAGCACCGGTTGGAGATGTAAATGAATTTTCAAAAAATAGTTATGATTATTCTTATCAGGGTGCACCCGTGGAAGTTGGAGTTGGTTTAACCGCCGGTGTAAAGACGGATTGTCTGATTGAGTTTGACAATGGAAAATCCATTGCGGGCAAAGCGATCATCTTCACTAAGGATGTATCTGCTGAAGTTGATAAAGAAGTAAAAATTAGTTACGGAATTACATTTACCGGAACAGTTACCGAGTTGCCATAATGAATCAGAGAGTAGTTGAAATAAATAAGAAAAGGATAACACTAACTGAGCGCCCGGCTTCGGACGTTCAGGACGTGTTTGATTATTACGAACGCTTTGAGGGTGTGGAGAAAGGCGATTACAAAGTGAGCGCTCGTGTGGCTGTCTGGATGACATGCCAATCGTTGAGATCCACGAAGAGGAACATTCCTCTCTGGTTGTTTTGGAAGAAGATTCGATATGTGAAATACACGACTAAGTATTTATCTAAGAATGTAGCTCCTCATGTTCTGTTCGACTGCCAAAAAATCATTCTTGAGCTAGATGAGTTGAATAAAAAAAAAGTGGAAGCGGAGGAGAAAAAATCTCCCGGCTCAAATGTAAACTCTTAATCAATCACTTTTTCAAAGTCCCATTAAACAAGGTTGAGCAGATGCCTTACACACTTTACAAAGAATACTTAACCGAGTGTTTCAATATCCCAAAACTTTTTAACGGTTTAGCAAAGTACGAGACTTTAACGGAAGCAGACAAACAAGCATCCCTTGAAAGAGAATTTAGAATTCACGTATTACCAAGACTGAAGAAACCCGTCTCAAAAAATAATTGAGCCGAGGCAAGGGAAAATGGCAACAAACGTAAGCGGTGAAAAAATAGGCGAAATCTTCGCTGAGATCAAACTAAAACTTGATAAGATTGATTCTGATTTCAAAGATTTGGAAAAGCGAGGATTGAAAGCAGCCAACAAACTTGAAGATCAGTTCTCAAGAGCGAAGGTCTCCGTCAACACAAAATTAATGGAGAAGTCATTTGCGGACGTTGAGAAGATGCAAGCGAAGTTACGCGCGAAGTTGGAGCAGAAACTTTCAATGAACGCTGATATGACTTCTATCAACCGAACAAAGTCGGCATTAGATACGATCAACAGTTCGCTCTCCGGATTGAAGAGGAATCAAGAGGATGTAGTTAATCAGGCAAGCAAATGGGGAATGATAGCAACCGGTATAAACCAATCTGTTCAAGCTGTAAAAGATTTTGTTATGCAGATGAAACAGTTGGTCGGTCAATCTGTCAACTCAGCGGCAGAGTTAAATGTATTGCGTGAAAATTTTACAGGCAGCGCTGAAGATTTAGATCTCTTCAAAAAAGCAACAGCCGGGACGGTTAGTGAAGCAAAGCTTATAGAACTTTCAAATCAATCAAGTGCTTTAGGTTTATCTCTACAGCAACAAGCAATATTCTTTTCACTCGCAGAAGATGCGGCTGATAAGTTTGGCGGCGGTGTTGAAGCCGGGATGGAAGGAGTAATTAGAGCAAGCGAAGGATCGGCTCGCGCTATTGGTGAGCTGGGTATTCAGAAAAAAGCGTTTGAAGAAAGAACCAAAGAACTTGCCAAAGCAGAGGGCGATTCAATTCAGAACCTTGATGCAGAGACTCAGAAAAGAATCCGGTTAAGAGCGATAATTGAACTGAGTGGAATAACTCTTGACGATGTTAAGAAAAAAACAAAAGACGAGAAAGATTTAATCGAAGCCGCGGGTGTATCCTTTGAAGAAGCAAAAATAAAACTTGGTAACTTCATTCTTGGTGGATTGACACCACTTCTAAAAAGTTTTGATGAAAGCAACAGTGGAATAAAAAATTTAATCACCGGGATTCTTTCCCTTGGCGGAATAATTATCGGCGCGATTCCGATTGTTGTTCAACTTTATTCAGCGAAGAAAATATTCGCAAGCGCTTCATTAATGTCGGCTAGTGCGGTTGCTGTAGAGACTAAAGCTGTGATAGATAATACAGTTGCAAAAACTGCAAATCTTGGATTGATGGCAAGATTTGCGGGTGCATTAGGAACGATAGGATTGACAGCGTTGGGCATTGGTGCTGTCGGCGCTGTTGTTTTGTCCCTTTCAGAAAACATAAAAGGTTTAGATGTTAAAAAAGCTGAAGATATGGCCAAGGCGTTAGATCAATTGGCGAAGGATAGAAGCAGCGCGAAGGCGCTTGGATTCGATGGCGAAGTTGGAACATCATCTAACAAAATACAGTCGGGCAGTATAAACAGCGGAAGTTTGATTAGAACTTCGCAATTGAATAATAGAGGATCTGGATTAATCACTCCCCATCTATGGGCGCACGAGATAAAAGAAGTCGTTGAACGTTGGACGATTGCCGGAAAGACAGTTCAGCAAGTAAGAGATAGAATTGATGAACTCACTAAAACACAGAACAATCTAGTCGTTGGTTCATCATCTTGGGTAAACAATCTTAAGGAGATTGCAAGACTTTCAAAAGCGTTGAGTTTGCCGAATACTTACGGAAAATCTGTTGATACATTAACACTGGGCGGATACAAACCAAATTTCGCAGTTAGCGGAAGTTTCAAGAATCCAACAGAAAAAAAAGGTAATTATGCACCAGATCTAAAGTTAGGGACTGGTGCTGAGATTATGGAAGATTGGGTTAGACAAAGCGAAGTAGCCGGTGCAGCGATGGATGGATTTATTAACGGCGTTTCGCAAGGATTGGATGTGTTAAAGATAAAAGTTGCAGAGAATGCAAATTTTATGGCGCAAGCTTTTGTTGGTTTCGCCAATGCTGCAATGCAAGCTATAGAGCAGATTATTGCAAAGTGGGCTGTGTTGAATCTAATATCCGCGATAGGCGGATATGGTGGGATAAATTTATTTTCAATGTTAGGTCTAGCTAAGGGACATTCCGGAGGAAGTTTCGTTGGCACATCTTCCGGAGTAATGAAGATGGCAGGCGGTGGATCGTTTATGGTTCCTTTCGGCTATCCAAATGATTCATTCCCGCTCATGGTTGAGACCGGGGGAAGAGTAACAGTTACGCCAGCCGGGGCAAATAATTTTAATGATCAAGCGATTGTGAACAAATTAGATCGAGTTGTTAACTCAATTCATGCGCTATCAAAAATTACTCTTCAGAACAGAGAGGTGATTTCGAATTTTTATCTGGACAGTAAATTATTGGCAACATCCGTAACACAAAATCAAAATGATTCCACAAGAGGAAATGTTAAGGTTAATCCATAATGAACAAAGTTGAACATTATCATAGTGGTGCGTGGGTAGACATCTCCGATTATATACTCGGCGGAATTGATAAGATACCGCGCTCATTAAGCAATCGAGATTTTACGCTTAGAGCTGACATGTTCAATTTGCAAGTCGCACATACAATTAAAGGTTTGTATTCAGATTCTGCTTTCAAATTTTTAGCCGGTGATAAACTAAGATTCTCGCTTGGTACTGATTTTATCTTTGAGGGCTCTGTTGCGGTTAGTGATTATAAATATTCACAGATGATCTTTGATGTTAAAATAAAGCCATTTGTGTTGACGTTAGAGAATGTCATTATTGATTACGCCACAATGCACGCTCAATTTGCTACCGGGACAAATTGGTACGACTATACTGCTGTTGATTATTATGGTTATCCAATTGTTGGAATTCTTTGGGCGATGAAATGTGTGTTTGCTGTTGCCGGATATACGCTAGACAGTTCAGCAGTAGATGCAGTCGCATTGTTCTCAAAAGCAGAATTAGCAATACCGGGCACACCTTGGGGAGTTACTGTTACTTATCAAGATTTAATTCTGGAAGAAGATAGAATCTGGTGTATTGGTCAAACAGTATCTACCAATCACACGCAAATTGACGCACTCTATGCAGATAAAAAAATCAATGGATTTACATTCATATCCGAATGCTTAAGCTCTTTGAATTTGTCGTTAAAGCAAACCGGAGATACTTCTTTCGCCTTGATTTCAGCAACGAATAATTACGCCCCGGCAGATGATCTCAAATTTGATTATCAAACTAAAAATGTTGAGAAGATTAAAACAATTGATTCGATTAGTGTAAAGGTAATGAGCAGCGCCGGGTTAACGGTTGCGGCTAATCTGCTTGATAAATGTGTGTCATCTACAATTACCGATATAGAGACTTGGACACTTGGTAAAGGCGGCGGAGTTGATTATCTGTCAAATTTTGTAATTCTGGCAACAGACGCTAAAAAATTCACAGATAAATATTTGTTCCACTACTCAACAACATTTCTAACGCCGGTTCCATCTCTCACGTGGACTGCGAATGATGATGGGATAGATACTTATGGTGTGAACATGAACACGGCTTATAGGAAAATATTATCGGCAGTTTCAAATTTAGCCGAAGAAACTATTCTTACAAATTATCAACCAACGGTTAAGACTGTTACAGAGCACAATATTGATCTTGAATGGGATAACTCTGAAATAGTTCAAGAGGTGTATGAATGATTTGCGGAGTTGGTGAACCAAAATTTACGGGTACAGGAGACCCGGACATCAATACAGTAATTCTTTATCATGCAACGCTGGAGCCAAAATACCAAGAAGCATTGCTGAAAGTTTTTGAAAGTATTCTAACAGGGCATAGAACTTATAAAATAAAATGGGTTCATGCTCTCTTTACTGTAACTGTAAATTTATTTGAATACACAACGAGCCCAACACCATTGGAAAAAGCGAAGACAATTTATTCTTACTTGTTCAAGGATGTTATTTTCTATCCGTTCAAAGATGGGTTGGTCTATGGAGACGGCTTGGGCAAAGCAATTAAAAACAGCAGTTTAGCTAATGTTAACTGCCGAATAATTGATATTCAGCCGGGAGAACTTGAGCTTAATTCCGGCAAAGATGTTTTTGTTATAACAATACAAACAAATGATCCTTACGATTTTTCAAAATTGATGCAATAATATGAATAGTATTTTTGGACAAGAGAATCCGCAGTTTAAGGTAGGCGCCATCACGGTTGATCTTCCGCATAGTACGCTACAACCAAAATGGATAATGCCTAAACTAATACCGTTCGAATCGGTTTTGACCGGACATAGAAGTTATGCGAGAGAAAGAGCGGTAGCGGAATTTCCGCTATTTATAAATTTATTCGATTATGCCGATCCGAAAGCAAAACAGAGCGAGATTGAAAGTTACAAATATCAACTTGTTGAATTCTATGCGCATAAAGATGCTGCCCCGTTGAATTCTAAATTTTTTATATCAAAGGTAGAAGTGCATGAACTTGAAATGAATTCCGGTTTAGATATTTGTGAGATAATTTTTATGAATGAAGATTACTGCATTCTTCCTTTTGTTGTTATTGTTTATAACTACGGTAAAGCTTACGGCTTAAAATATGGAGATAGTTTATAATGCCAACACCACCTTATGCAACTACACCACATTATGGACTTGGTAAATGGCTCGATGGAGATAATCCGGGTGCAGCGGCTCTAAATTTAAATTGGGATACGATTGATACAAAAATTTATGATGCCTACCAACATGCCGGAAGTGCGCTAACATTTTCTCTGCCGTTAAAAAATACCGCGGGCGTTATCTCTTTGGATTATGAAACGAATCTAAAATTAACAAATTACAAACTTGATACGATTCAGGACATCAAAGCAACAAGCACGACAATTAAGTTCGAGAGAATCGGATTCGGCGGTGACCCGGATTTAACATATAAAGTAAAAAATTACGGTGACGAGTGGATTGTTGGAAATCAGAAAATTGATGGCGTTCAATCAATCGGCGGTGCGGCAGATACGAATTTCAAACAGAAGATTTATGGCGCAGCAAAGATCACCGGCGATCTAACTGTCGACGGCAATTTTTACATTGGCGGGGCGATCAATCAAGTTAATGTTGTAGATCTCAATGTAAGTGATCATGCAATTCGATTAAACAAAGGTGGAGATAATACCACTGCTCTTGACGGTGGAATTGAGATGCTGGGCACAAGTGATGCACTTCTCGGTTCGATAAAGTACAATGGCACTGCATGGCTTTCAGATCTCAATTTCGATATTGTAACCGGGAAGACATATAAGATTAATAATGTTGATGTTCTTTCAGCAACCGCGCTCGGAATGACTGTGTTGAGTTCATCTTTGACAGGCGTTGGAACTCTCACCACAGGTGTATGGAATGCAACTGCGATTAACGGGCAATATATTAATTACAATACAACGAATCTAAAAGTAACAACTAATCAACTGGACACGATTCAAAATATTGCAACTACTTCTTCCCCGACTTTTACGAATATAACATTATCCGGAAAGATTGATCAGCAAGGAACGACTAATTCCGAATTCGGTTCTCAGTCATTACTTCCGAAACAAAATTATTATGG
>DAIEQT010000391.1 GCA_027347545.1 Ignavibacteria bacterium
AGTTGAAGTAAGAAAGAAATTCGGAATCACAATGAACTTCGCCAAAGCCGTTAATTCCATCGCGGCATTGTCTGCGGTTTGGGAGAAAGTAAAAGATTCCGGCAGATCAGTCATGAACACAATCTTCAGAGATAACTTTCAGTATGTCTCTGCGGAGCGTCCAACGGAAAACAACATCATCACGCCGGATGGATTCAATCTTCCGGTCCAGAGTGCATCTGTTGACGCCGACACAATCACCGCTCAGATTACAACTTTAAACAACGAAGCCGTAATCTCTCCGGCAGAAGTTGATCTTGCTGTTTCCGCAGTTGTTTGTTTCTATGATCCCAAAAGTGCCGATGATGATCCGTTCAAGATCATCGCTCTCGATAAGGACGAAGCCGGATTCAACTTTGGTCAGACTTACAATCTTAGTCTTGCACTCAATGCATTGCAGACAAACATTGCAAGCAAATACAATAACAGTATATTGTATTTAGCCGTTGCAACCAAAGACGCAGCCGGCAAAGTTGTTCAGTATTCCTCAACCTTCACCAAGCTCAACTAGGCACTCACAAGAAATGGCTGTCATTATCGGCAGCCCTTTTCTTTTAACTAAGACTTAGCTCACAAATTTGCGCCCCTTTGCGGAATTTACCCCCATGAAAATCGGGGCTTAAACTTGTCGCTAAAAAACATTGTGCAACTTATTCGTCCCGCAATGAAGCGGGACTCATAACTTGCTAAAACCTGTGTTGAACAAAGCGAAGCAGCACCTTTCATTAGAACAATTAGAAAGATTACGTTAGTCTCGCTCACAATTTGCGCTTTAATTGTTTGCAAGTAGGTTGAATAAGCTTAAACTGTTCGCTCGTAAAGAAAAAGCAAAACGTTTTCGTTTCTTTCGCTCCGCTCATTTCACTCAAACCTTTTCAAAATTAAAACTCCGGTTTCTATTGACTTTCGATTCAATTGAAATTAGATTTCATTCGCATTGAATTTCTTGGGAACCCCCCTCCGGGGAATTCATGCTTATGGGGCCACCTTCGGGTGGCTTTCTGTTTTTAAACATCCTTCCTAATTGTATCTGCTCGTTCCTCGCAATCTAATTTTATTTTGCCCGCCGGCAAACAAGCTTAGTGCTATTCAAATCTTGGTAGCAGAGCAGGGCAAGGGTATATAAAACTCTCCGGCATACGCCGGATTCGCCCTTGCCTTGCATTGTCATCTTTTCTCACACCATCATGGTAACAAGTCATTTTTTCGCAAGAGATCGCCTAAGCGGGCAAAATATGTTTTTTTAACAGCGTAAAAGGTGGGTCGTGGCATCTGTAATCGTTCACTATTCAAAAAGGCACAAGGGCTTTCTTATTCGGCTAATTCAATCAAAAGAAAACTTCTCTGTAAATGTATTTACAGGCAAAGGCGCTCTCCATTCTTTCAGTTTTACATCGCTTGCATCCGCCAATACTTTCTTAAATGCTTTTATCAAATCACTAAAAAAATCCTAAGGAGCTAAAGCCATGTTATCAGAGGAACAGAAGCAGCAAAAGAGGCAAGAGAAAAAAGAGAAGATCATCAGAATCAGAAAAACTCTTTCCGAAATGACAGAAGAACAACGCCGAGCAGTAGCGGATAAGTTTGGCATTGTTACAGTAGAAGGGCATTTACTAACAGCACACAATCAGTGTTTCCTTGTTGCTCAATCACAAATTAATTTTACTATCGTCGGCGGTTTTCAACAATGGAAAAAAGCTGGAAGATCTGTTCGCAAAGGCGAACACGGTTTCTTAATTCTTGTTCCATCAAAATTGAAGCAAGCAGACAATTCGGAAATGATGTCAGATGAAGAAGACGTACACTTTTTCACCGCAACTGTGTTTGATATTTCTCAAACGGAAGTTATCGCAAAATCGGAAGCTGCTTAAGTTTATTCCGCTTTGCGGGGTTTCCGGTTGTTTCTCTTATTTGACCATTTCGTTATATTAGAAATGAAAAAAGTTCGAAGCCGATTAGAGGCTATTGTTCTTGAAGACACAGAAAAGTTTTGTTGGTCCGGCAACCATGAACTTTCTTGGAAGTGTTTTCATAAAAAATTTTGGTCATGTTGGAATTGGAGTCCATACAAAAGTCCATACACACTCCATACATTCAGCAGTAAAATCAGCGTGACAGTCCAAACTTGCGGAAATAAAAAAGCCCGATTATAAACTATAATCGAGCTTTCTTAGAGCTGGCGGGCGGACTTGAACCGTCGACCTGCTGATTACAAGTCAGCTGCTCTACCAACTGAGCCACGCCAGCATTTATTTTTTACAATCAATCTTTTAAGAACTTTCGACCTGCTGATTATCCCGACACGTTGGGACTGCTCTCCAATTGAGCCGCCAGCATTTCAAATTTTGCGGCTCAAATCTAATATAAATTACATTTCCACGCAATAAATGAGCAATAATTCACACGCGCGATCATCAATTTCCACCCAGCTATAAATTGAATATATTGGAATTGAAAAAGGAAGTTTTAGAGTGTTAACCAAAACCGAATTAAAATATTATTCATCGCTGCTTATAAAAAAGTACCG
>DAIEQT010000408.1 GCA_027347545.1 Ignavibacteria bacterium
CGCGTATATATTCATTCCAAAAGCTTGAGCGCGCTTAGCAACTTCTTTTCCGATTGCGCCGTAGCCAACAATAGCTAAAGTTTTTCCAAACAAACCTTCCGCTTTGGAGTATTCTCCTTTGTTCCATTTGCCCGCTTTAAAATCTGCAACGTTAGCCGGGATTCTTCTATCGAGTGCTAACATTAAACCAACTGCAAGCTCTGCTACTGCAATAGAATTTTTGCCCGGACAGTTAGAAACGTAAATACCTTTCTTGTTAGCGGTTGCAATATCAATATTGTTAACACCAGCGCCCGCGCGGACAATCAGATTTAGCTTATTTGCTTTTTCGATTGTTGCAGCGTTAACATTTGTGGAACGAACGATTAAGCAATCTATATCCTGGATTGCTTCCGGCAAATCATTTTCACCAAGATTCGCATTATAAATCACTTCGATATCTGAGTCTTTCAATTTTTGGATGTAAACTTCCGGAAATTTGTCAGCGATCAATACTTTCATTTTCATTGTTTTCCTCTTTAGATTATTTCATCATTGGAATTTTTACATTGAATTTTTTAGCGTTATTAATTGCTCTTTCATAACCGGCATCTGCATGACGAATAATTCCCATTCCCGGATCGTAAGTGAGAACGCGCTCTAATCTTTTTTCTGCTTCGGGAGTTCCATCGGCAACTACCACCATTCCGGAATGAATTGACTTTCCAATTCCAACTCCGCCGCCATGGTGAATGGAAACCCAGCTAGCACCGCCGATAGAATTTAACATTACATTCAAAATCGGCCAATCGGCAATTGCATCGCTTCCGTCTCTCATTCCTTCTGTCTCACGGTTTGGAGATGCAACAGAACCGCAATCGAGATGATCTCTGCCAATTACGATTGGTGCGCTTACTTTTCCATCAGCAACTAATTGATTAAATATTTTTCCCATCTTTGCTCTATCTCCATAGCCTAGCCAGCAAATTCGTGCGGGCAATCCCTGGAAGTGAACTTTCTTTTGAGCCATTTCAATCCATCTTCGCAAACCTTCATCTTCCGGAAAAGCAGCAAGAACTGCATCATCTGTAACTTTAATATCGTTTGGATCGCCGCTTAAAGCTGCCCATCGGAAAGGTCCTTTACCATCACAGAAAAGTGGACGAATATACTCCGGAACAAATCCCGGAATATCAAAAGCATTTGCAACACCGTTTTCTTTAGCTTCGCCTCGAATGTTGTTTCCGTAATCGAAAGCAACGGCGCCGCGTGCTTGAAATTCCAGCATCGCTTTTACATGAGCAACAATAGTTTTTCTAGAAAGCTCGATATACTTTTTAGGATCAGACTTGCGCAAAGCAACAGCTTCTTCTAAAGGCATTCCCATTGGAATGTAACCGTTCAAAGTATCGTGCGCAGAAGTTTGATCTGTGATAATATCCGGCGTAATATTTTTTTCAAGAATCTTAGGAAGAATTTCTCCGGCGTTACCAACGAGACCAACAGACAGCGCTTGTTTCTTTTCCTTTGCTTCAAGAACAAGTTTGAGAGCTTCATCCAAATCATCGGTAATCATATCAATGTAGCCGGTATCAATTCTTTTTTGAATTCGTGAGCGGTCTGCATCAATTCCAAGAAAAGCTGCGCCGTTCATAGTTGCGGCAAGTGGCTGAGCTCCACCCATTCCGCCTAATCCAGCTGTAAGTAAGAAGGTTCCGGCTAAAGTTCCTTTGAAATATTGGCGGGCACACTCAGCGAAAGTTTCATACGTACCTTGTAGAATCCCTTGAGTACCAATGTAAATCCAACTTCCGGCGGTCATCTGTCCGTACATTTTTAAACCAAGAGCATCGAGCCGGCGGAATTCATCCCACGTAGCCCAATCGGGAACAAGCATTGAGTTGGACAAAATTACACGCGGCGCATCAGTATGAGTTTTGAAAATTCCAACCGGTTTACCAGATTGAATTAACAGCGTTTCATCGTTCTCTAAATTCTTCAGCGATTCTACAATTGCATCGAAGGCTTCCCAATTTCTGGCGGCTTTACCGTAACCGCCGTACACAATTAAATCTTGCGGGCGCTCTGCAACTTCGGGATCGAGATTGTTCATCAACAT
The DNA here is from genome assembly GCA_027347545.1 of Ignavibacteria bacterium. GTDB lineage: Bacteria > Bacteroidota > Ignavibacteria > Ignavibacteriales > Melioribacteraceae > Stygiobacter. The sequence continues at coordinate 2,099 of DAIEQT010000408.1, forward strand.
TCGCAGCGCCGCTTCTTGAATCCAACCTTTACAACTTATTTTAGTGCCGGTTGGTGCTTTAATAACTCTTGATGTAGTTGCCATATTAATCTTTAAAGTAAATTTCTAAAATGTTTGCAAATTGTGTGTGAGCAGATTTGTAAATCCAGCGGCGGATGAAAAAGCCTTTCTTCATTTGCTGCTTCATAGCTTCCAAATTTTCTTTCAAACGGAATGTGAGTTTTGTCTTTTCTTCTTTTGTGAATTTTATTTCCGGTTCGCCGGAAAGCAGCTTCTCGTTAATTGTTGTAAATGCACGAACGTCTTGATAAAACTTTTCGTCCGTGGACATTTGTTTTAAGAGTGTTCTACAGAAATTAGAAAGTAGTTTAGCTTCGTTCTTTGTAAAACTGTAAGAGTAGTTTTTGAATAAAGGTTTTGCCATAGTTAATCTGCTTTTAGTGATAAGAGTTTTTCCCGCATCTTTTGATAGCCGGGCTTAATAATATTGTATATGTAATTTAGTCTTTCTTTATGCGGTGCAAATGATGATTTCATTGCGTTGATATTCAGCTTCTCTACATCGTCTAAGTTCAATCCGAATAGCTCATTTGCAGTAATGTATTCCTTAGTTAGAGTCGTATCGCTCATCAAACGGTCATCGGTGTTGAGGAATACTCTGAACTTTTCTTTGTACAGTTTGATGAACGGATGGTTTTCAATTTTATCAACTGCGCCGGTGTGAACATTGCTTAGAAGGCAAATTTCGAGCGGAAGGCGAGTATCCAAAATGTACTGTGCCAGCTCACCAAGTTTTGTTACGTGTCCGTCCCGGTCAAAACTAATATCTTCGATGAGCCGGGTAGCATGACCAATTCTGTGCGCGCCGCAAATTTGAATTGCCTGCCAAATAGATTCTTTGCCGAAAGCCTCTCCGGCATGAATTGTTATGTAGAAATTCTTTTGCTTGATAAAGTTGAAAGCTTCCAAATGCTTCTTTGGCGGATAGCCTCCTTCTTCACCTGCGAGATCGAAACCTACAACACCTTGATCACGGTAACTGACAGCAAGTTCAGCCATTTCAAGTGTGTTCTTCATATTTCTCATACCGCAGACAATCAAGCCAAAGCCAACGCCAAAATCCCGCTTGCCTTTTTCAAGACCTTCTAAAACAGCTTTCATTACATCTTCGTAATACAAATCTTTTGCAGTATGAAAAACCGGCGCAAAGCGTGTTTCAATATAACAGACACCATCTTTGTACATGTCTTCCATCATCTCGTAGGCGATTCTGGTTAATGCTTCTTTGGTTTGCATAACAGCAATTGTATGCTCGAAACCTTGTAGAAATTCAACGAGATTACCTTTGTTTGCGCCGCGGTGAAACCAAGCCGCTAATTCTCCGGCATCACTGGTTGGCAACTTTGAATATTTGATTTCTTTGGCAAGGTCAATAATTGTTTGCGGTCTCAATCCGCCGTCAAGGTGGTCGTGAAGAAGAACTTTGGGAACGCTTCTGATGATTTCTTCTGTCTTCATATTTTTCCTTTTGATATCAAAAATATCTCTTTGTGTTCCGAAAATCAATTTGTGAATTTTTTAAGAAGCTTAGTTATTGTTTAAGAATAATTGAGTAACTCATGTTACGCACTTTGTGCTTCTTAGTGTCCCCGCCTGCTAAAGTATATTCAACGTGGCGGGCAGGTTTGAGACTTGGTGGCAAAAGAAAAGATAAGAAATTAAGCCACAAAGGCACTAAAACACCAAGTTTCACTAAAAATAATTCACGTAATTCAAC
>DAIEQT010000427.1 GCA_027347545.1 Ignavibacteria bacterium
CTGAGTCCCGATTTTTACCGGGGCGAAGAATCTCAATGAATTTGATTTAGAGATTCTTCGTCGTTTCACTCCTCAGAATTAAATTTTTTCTTTGCTAAAACTAAAGCTCCAATTGTAGCCGCAAGTAGTAAGAAACCGGCAACTTCAAATGGAATTATATAATCTGTATATAAGTATTGACCAATAGTTTGGATTGTTCCGGCGTTTACGCTTGCCGCTTCATCCGGTGTTAAGGTACGAGATGGATTTCCTTTGAAAATTAAAAATGCTAATTGAACGAACACAAAAACAGAAATAAGAATTGCGAAGAACTTAATTCCCCTTTTATCAACAAACAATCCGTGTTCTGTTTCAGTGTTCAAGAGCATAAGTACGAAAAGGAAAAGCACCATAATAGCGCCGGCATAAACTATTACTTGTACTACTGCAATAAATTGAGCATTTAAGAGCAAATACAATCCTGCTAATGAAAAAAAGTTAAGCACCAAGAAAACAGCAGCTAGAACAGCGTTCTTGCGTGTAATAACCATTACTGACGTTACGACAGCTATTGAGGCTAAAACAAAAAATAGAATTAATTGAATGTTCATTAAGGAGTGTTCCTATAAATCATTCTTGGAAATGGAATGGCTTCGCGTAAATGCTCGAGACCGCAAATCCAGCTGACAGTTCTTTCCAATCCTAATCCAAAACCGGCGTGCGGTACGGAACCGAATCTTCTCAAATCCAAATACCATTCAAAAAATGATTGCGGCAAATTGTGTTCTTTTATTCTTTCTAACAGAAAATCCAAATTATCTTCGCGCTGGCTTCCGCCAATAATTTCACCGTAACCTTCGGGTGCAATAACATCAACCGCTAATGCTACTTTTGGATTCTCCGGATCGCGCTTCATATAAAATGCTTTTACTTCAGATGGATAGCGGTGGATCATAACCGGACGGTCAAATTCTTCGCCGATAACAGTTTCATCAGCGCCGCCGAGATCATTTCCCCATTCAAACTCTACACCTTTTCTCTTTAGGATTTCTACCGCTTCCGTGTAAGAAATTCTTGGGAAAGGTCTCTTAATCGTTTCGAGTTTCGTTTGATCCCGTTCTAATTCTTGTAATTCAACCTGGCAATCTGTTAGAACTGATTGAACGATGTATTCAATAAACTCTTCTGCTAAAGCCATATCGTCATCTAAATCGTAGAATGCCATTTCGGGCTCAACCATCCAGAACTCAGTTAAATGTCTGCGTGTTTTAGATTTCTCTGCTCTGAAAGTTGGTCCAAACGAATAAACTTTTCCTAAGGCAAAAGCACCACTTTCTTCGTATAGTTGTCCGCTCTGCGTTAAATAAGCTTTTCCTAAATCAAAATATTCCATCTCAAAAAGCGTGGAAGTTCCTTCGCAAGCGTTTGGGGTGATAATCGGGGGATCGAACAATACAAATCCGCGGGAATCGAAGAAATCTCTAATAGCTTTTACCACACGTGCGCGAATTTTAAGAATTGCAACTTGTCTCTTAGAGCGAACCCACAAATGGCGGTTGTCTATAAGGAACTCAATACCGTGTTCTTTTGGAGTAATTGGATATTCGTGAGCGATAGAAATTGTCTTCATATCAATCACGTCAAGTTCATATCCTCCAACGGAGCGAGGTTCGGCTTTTACCTTTCCTTTTACTTCAAAGGATGATTCTTGCGTAAGCTTCTCTGCGGCTTCAAATAACTCTTCCGAAACATTTCCCTTAAACACAACGCACTGAACATATCCGGAACCGTCTCGTAAAATCAAAAATTTAAGCTTGCCGCTAGATCTTTTGTTATAAAGCCAGCCTTTAAGAGTAACTTCTTCCCCAACATGATTTTTTAAGTCTTTAATGTAAACTGTAGGTTTTTGGCTCATACCGTAATTCTAAAATTGACGAGCAAATATAAAGAAGCGAGTTCTAAATGCAAAATCATCACCGATTAAATGTAAATTGCATTTAAGATTGAAATTAATCCCGAAATATTTATTTTACTTGTGTAATGTTAATTTTGGATTAGTTTATTTATGCGTTATTATCTTTTCAAACATTCAGTCTGAATCATGAGGAAGAAAATGCTTGAACTGCACAAAAAATATTTATACTTCCTCTTGCTATCGTTACTCTTGCCTTTTTCTTTTGTCTTTCCCCAGCGGCACACAATAAAAACGTACACAATTGAGGACGGACTTCCAACAAATGTGGTGAATGATGTTGTTCAAGACAATTCCGGGAAAATGTGGTTTGCAACCGAAATTGGAATAACCTCTTACGATGCTACTTCCTGGAAAAATTATGGGGAAGCAGAGGGTTTGGCTTCAGCCAATTATCTAAGAATTAAGAAAGATACACAGGGAACACTCTGGACTATTTCTCATTTTGCAGCTTCACCAATCCTATTCTTGCACGACAACAAATGGCGTCCAATCAAACAGATCAACTATACTTACAACGAACGCTTCTATACTGCATACGACGTAAAAATTGTTAATGGGAAACCACTTTTAA
>DAIEQT010000449.1 GCA_027347545.1 Ignavibacteria bacterium
GGATTCGGGTAGTTCTGAGCCAGACTATAAGTTGTTGGCAATTCTAAACCTTCTACATCGGTCCCAGCTGGTTTGCTGTTTCTATCCCCTGGATTAGTAACTAAACTAGCAGTGCCAGGTGCTTTATCACCTGCACCCCAAGCACCTGTAGGGTCTTGCAATTCTTGACCGTTTGAAAAGCCATCACCATCCGGGTCCTCTGCAGCCATCGCAGCGCTCCACTTTACGTTACCATTGAAATCCAAATACTTTCTTTCTACCATCTGACCAAAAGCGTTTCGCACGCCTCCTCCAGCTGGAGACACATGGCAATTAGCGCAGCCAAACTTTCCCCCGTTTGGTATTTGGTTAACTCGAAAATCTATTGCTGAGATGTTAATTGCCATTAATAACACTGACACTGCTATATATATTATCCTATTTTTCATAGGCACCTTTCTTACATTTATATGTAAATTAATTTTCCGTGTACTCAACCACGCATCTTGTCGAGCAGTTCGTTAATTACTTTGGATTCTTCCGGACTTAATTTTTTGAAAAAAGCATCGTACTGACCATTTAGTTTATCAATTTCGGCAAGAAGGTCTAATCCTTTTTGCGTGATTGAAACATTTACCCGTCTTCTATCTATTGGACATGAAACTCTTTCCACATACTTTTTTACACGCAAGCGCTCAACTAAACGGGAAGCGTCCGACATTTTATCAACCATTCTTTCTTTAAGAAGATTTACATTTGCCGGATTTGGATACTGTCCGCGTAATATTCTTAATATGTTATACTGGTTCCCCGTTATATCATACTTTATAAAAAGTTTTGCTTGAAGATTCATAAGCCAGCCGTATGAATACATAATATTCACCGCCAGCTTATGATATTCATTTCTAAACTTGGATTGTTTTATTTCTTCTTCTAATGTCATTTAGCTTTACTAAGTTCCAGATTCACCGTAATGGCAACTTCATTACCTACAACTGCACCGCCAGTTTCTATTAGTTTATTCCATTTTAAGTTATAAGCAGCTCTGTCAATTTCACCTGTAATTTTAAATCCGGCTCTTGTATTTCCCCAAGGGTCTTTTATTGTTCCGTTATAAACAACATCAAGAGTAACAGATTTAGTTACATCGCGCATAGTGAAATCGCCAATCAATTTGAATTTCTTTCCTTCTACTTTCTTTATGGATTTACCAACAAAAGTAATTTTCGGAAATTTTTCGGCGTTGAAGAAATCATCAGATTTTAAGTGCTTATCGCGCCCATCATTTTCAGTACTGATGCTTGCTGCATCAATGGAGAAATTAATATTAGCATCGCTCAAATCATCTTTAGAAAATTCAATGTTCCCGTCAAAGTTTTTAAACTGTCCGGTAACTTCGGAAATGACCAAGTGTGAAACTCCAAAACCAACACTGCTGTGAGATTTATCTATGTTCCATTTAGTTTGTGCGTTAGCGAATGTGAAACCAAGGACCAGAAGAACTACAAATACTGCTTTTTTCATCGATTTTTACTCCTTTTATGAGATTTTTATATTATTAATTAAAATATATGTTGTAACGTTTAATGTTATAACGTACATATAGGAGTGAAAAGTTCCCAGGCTACAAAGTTTTTTTATAGCATCAAATGAGGAAACATGAATGGCTGAATTTTCTGCTCATCCTCTGAAGTGCCTTTGCATTGTTTGCATCGCTCAACATAGAATACATTGGGCACTTCAATATCCTCAACCTCAAAAAAACCCAGAATGGATTCACAATTGCGGCACTGAATTAAATGGCTGATTTGAGAGTGAGAAACGCAGGACGGACAAAGTTGCGCGCTGAAGATTTCGTTTGTAGAATTTATTGGAAATACTGAATTACATTGAGAATTACTGCATTTATTAAATCTTGGAAAACCCGTAACAATTGGCTCGATTTCAACCTCCTTTAGAAAAGCGAGAGAAAGATAATAGTGAAGCAACCGCAAATAAATGCAAAAAATAATCCGGGCAGCTAAAGTTTTATTCTTTCAAATCATTATTTTTAGTGAGTTCAAATAGGAGAAATCATGGAAAGAATTCCTTCTTTCAAAGCATACGATATTCGCGGTAAAGTGCCGGGCGATCTAAATCCGGAATTAGCATATAAAGTTGGCAGAGCAGTTGCCAAATATTTGAATGCAAAGTCTATTGTTATTGGCAGAGATGTTAGAAAATCTTCGCCGGAACTTGCAACTGCATTATCAAACGGATTAAACGATGCCGGATGCGATGTTCTTGATCTCGGGCTTTGCGGAACTGAGATGATTTATTTTGGAACTCCTTATCTAAATGCTGATGGCGGTGTTATGATAACTGCAAGTCACAATCCACCGGAGTATAATGGATTAAAATTTGTTAAGCGCGGTTCCGTTCCATTAGGCTATGATTCTGGTTTGAACGTTATTGAGCAAATGATTTTGAAGAATGAGCTTGGTGAGGTTGCTGCCGTAAAGGGAAAAATAATTCAGAAGGATATTCTAAATGAGTTCATTTCCAACCTTCAAAAATTTTATGATGCAAAAAAGATTAAACCGTACAAAGTTGTAGTTAATGCCGGAAACGGCTGCGTCGGTCCTGCATTAGATGTTTTGGAGAAATATCTTCCCGTGCAGATGATAAAAGTATTTCACGAACCAGATTCAAATTTTCCGAATGGTGTTCCGAATCCGCTATTACCGGAAAACCGCCGGCCCTCAATTGATGCTATCAAAAAACACAAAGCCGATCTTGGCGTTGCTTGGGATGGCGATTACGACCGCTGTTTTTTCTTTGATGAAAACGCCAACTTTATCGAAGGTTATTATATAGTAGGCATCCTGGCTAAATCAATTCTAAAGACGAATCCCGATGAAAAGATTGTTCACGATCCACGTTTAACCTGGAACACAGTGGATGTGGTAAAGAAAGCTGGCGGCGAAGCTGTAGTATCAAAAAGCGGTCATGCATTTATTAAACAAAAAATGAGGGAAGTAAACTCAATCTATGGCGGTGAAATGTCGGCGCATCATTACTTCCGCGATAATTTTTATTCAGATAGCGGATTAATTCCATTCTTACTCATTTTGCAATTAATGGCGGAAGAAAACAAAACCCTTTCCCAGCTTGTTGAAGAAATGGTGAAGGCTTACCCATGTTCCGGAGAAATCAATTCTACAGTAGCAAATCCGCTAGAAAAAATTGAGTTGATCAAGAAAAAATACAGCAAGGGAACTTTAGATGAATTAGATGGCGTTAGCATAGAATACCCGGAATGGAGATTTAACGTTAGAATGAGCAATACTGAGCCTTTACTGCGCTTAAATGTTGAAACCCGCAAAGATGAAAAATTATTGGAAGAGAAAACAAAAGAATTATTAGACTTGATTCGAGAGTAAAACCAATTTATATTTCGGACGTCAAATGACTTGAAAACAATTCAAGTCGGAGAAAAGATGCCAAACGGACAAGAAAAAGCGATAGATGTTGATAAGCTGCTAAAGAATAAGCTAAAGGCTGTAAGCGTAGGTTCTTTGGAAAGTGCCATTTCAAAAGTAGTTAGCGAGATGGTTGGTGAAGATTACAAATGCACAATTGGCGAAGTAAAATACACATTGTTCAGCGGTGCAGATTTTCACGTAAAGATTGAATTAAGTTACTCTCCAGAAAAATAAAGTTTGGTGGAGACTTCAGATTGGGTCATACGTCCCCCCCATCGTATGATTTGATTTGTTTCTCCACCTTTTCATTTTAAATATCCCTTCAATTCCTTAATCACCAAATCAATTTCTTCTTTAGTGTTATAAAAATGAGGCGAGAAACGAATCATTCCTTGTCTAACTGCGCAGTAAATTCTTTTGCTTTGTAGAAACTCAAAAATCTCGTTTGATCTTACGTGCTTGAAGGTAACTATACCAGCCCGGTTTCTCTTTTCAACATTTTTTAGAATCGGTTCGATACCAATTTCAGAAAGTTGATAGATAAAATACTCTGTGTTTTCGAGAATTCTACTTTCAACATTGTTCATTCCATAACCATGAAATAAATCAAGCGAAGCATCAAAAAGACAAACTCCTAAAACATTTATTGTTCCGTTCTGAAACCGCTCTGCAGAAGATTTTAGAGACAAATTATAGTCGAGTAAATTCCAAGCATCGTTAACAGAAGCCCAGCCTACGTTTTTCTGTGTAATTTTATTTTGCAATTCTTCAGTTAGATAAATATAGGAAAGCCCTTTCGAACTCATCAGCCACTTCTGTGTGCCGCCTGAAAGAAAATCTATCTTAGATTTCGCTACATCAATCTCAACAACTCCCGTAGCTTGTATTGCATCCACGCAAAAAATGATTCCTTTTTCTCTGCACAAACTACCAATTGCATTAATATCAGCCCGGTAGCCGGAAAGAAACTGTACCAAGCTAATTGAAACTAATCTCGTCCCTGGAGTTATAGTGTTTTCAATATCTTCAACATCAACAACTCCGTTTCGGGATTTTACTATGTCAATTTCAACACCTAGTCTTTGCAAATTGAGAAATGGATAAACATTTGAGGGGAACTCAATATCATTCAGAATTATTCTATCGCCGGATTGCCAGCTAATACCATTGGCTAAAATGTTAAGACCGTTAGAAACATTATCTACCCAGGAAAGCCGGTTAGTTTCTGCGCCAATAAGTTTAGCTAATTTAGCTCTTGCACTTACATTCTTCTCCAGGAAAAAAGGAAAATTCTCAACCATCAAGCCACTTCTTTGCGAGGAATATTCAGTGATCCTATCCAAAACCGGTTTACTCCACGGTCCTATTGCAGCATTATTAAAATAAACTTGATCTGTATCAAGATGAGGAAAAAGAGAACGGATTTGCCCTATCGTCATAACAACCTTTTCTATAATTTGCATTCAAAAATTAGCTAAACTTTCCGATAATAGAGACAGAACAACAAGATTTTGGTTATGGAAAAAGTATTAGAATTATCCCGCGCGTTTTATGGAGTTTTGGTTCCAAGAAGATTCCGCAAAAACTTTATTAATAAAGTTGCAGAACATTTGAACGAAAGGTATTCGATAGAAACCGCGATTGGGCTTGCAATAAAAGAATTAAAGCTTCGGTAATCCGCCATAGGCTGACAAGAAATAGACGAGATGACTTGTTCTAGGTCGAACAAGCACCTCGTCTCGACGAACTTATTTTCTATTTTTTCAACTAGTTGATTGTAAACTGTTAACTGAAATATCTTCATCAATTTCTTCCCAATGTATTCCAACACCCTTACCAATAAACCGCCAATTTTTCCTTTGAGCATCTGAAGCATCCCGTAGGTGGATGTCGCATAATTAATGAATCAAAAATATATCTGCGAAAATCAGTTGAATCTGCGTCATCTGCGTGCCATTAAGGATTAAAAAATTAATTATGCGACAGCCATCGTAGGCGAGGAAACCATTCTAATGGAGCCATGACTTCCCGTCCATCGGCAAGAACAACTCTTAGGGCATCGGGTGAAAAAGATAAATCAATAATTCTTGATTCAACTTTAACGGCTAAAGAACTCATGCCATTTCTCCTCAAACAAATTTTTTGTTCGCTCTTCAAGATAATAAAACTCTTCCATTTGAGCGCTTACTTTGCTAACTTTTAAGCGAGACTATAACAGTTATTAATTTGAGGGGCTTTTTATGAAACGTTCTTTTTACCCATCGCTTTTTCCGATGTTCATTTCTCTATTTCTTATTTTCGCCGGCTGTAAAAAAGATGAACCAACCGCGCCGCAAAACCATTTACCAAAGATTGAAAGTTTAACTGCAAACACAAATACTGTATTGATAAATACAGAAACGACACTAACTTGCATAGCTACTGATGAAGATGGGGACAACCTAACAATTACTTGGGCGGCTAAAAGAGGAACGTTTTCAAATGGAGTTGTTGGCATATCTGTTAAATGGGTTGCACCCTCAACCGCCGGGAAAGATACGATAAATGTAACCCTAAATGATGGTAAGCAAACAACACAAGCTAAATTGGAAATTGTGGTGGGAACGATTTCTGCAAGCCCAGCTTTATTAGCACCTAACAATAATGCTTCAGAAATTGATTTATCTCCAACCTTAACTTGGAGCGCCGCAAGTAATGCTGTTAGCTACACTTTGCAAGTTTCCGCAAGTAACTCTTTTAG
>DAIEQT010000480.1 GCA_027347545.1 Ignavibacteria bacterium
TTTGAAGAAGGAAAATTTGCCGCTGAAGAGTTTGCTAAAAACCAAGCTTTTACTTGGGATGGTGATATAACTCCGCCAACACCGCCAACAGCTGGCAAGCATATTAAAAGAGTTGATTACAAAATTGATTCTAATAAGTACAAGATTTCTTTTGACTACCAAGAACTGTCTAAGTTGATAAATGATTCTCTGAAAATGAATTTGGAAAAAGCAGCGAAGCAGTTGCAAAATATCTCCGCTCGTTGGTCCGGGCATAAAGGTTCACGCTCAAGGTCGGGTGAGATTCGTATTGTTCCACCAATTCCTGAGGGTGTTTTTACATCTATAGATCCCGTTGACATTACTGAAAAAACAATGAAGATGGTTAGTAGCATGAATTTATCTAAGTTAGTTGAAGATGCAATGAAAAATGATTCATCTTTTCAAGCAGCGATGAAAGACTCTGTGAAGAGCAGAAAATTTAGAGAGAGGATGAAAGAAGTAAACCGGAAACTAAGAAAGCTTAATGTTGACAGTATCAAACGCTAAGAAAACAAGGCAAGGTCATAAAATTTGATTAGGACGAATCTAAAATTTTCCAGTGTAAAGGGATTAGAAAACGCGATCTTGCTTTCTATTGTGCTATTCCTGTTCAATCTAATATTTCCCCTACACGATGTCTTTTTGCTTGCTCTTATCCACGAAGGGATTGTTTTTTTAACAATTTATTTTCTGTACAACTATCTTCACCAATCTTTAACCAATAAACTTGACGCCCCGCTTTCACTTGTTTTGAATATTGGAATTCTTGGTGCGCTGCTGTTTTTCATACTTTCGATTGCTAACTCAGCTTACGAAGCAGATATTAATGGAAAGATTTCGTTCAATTTCTTTAACTCGCTTCTATCAATTCTACTAATTTTTCTTTTCATCGCCTCTATCGTTTACATTTTCACCTCTTTCCGCGAGCTGTTCTTTTTAAGGCAGAAGAAAGACCCGAGTATGTACTTCAATACTATGCTCGTATTTTTCTCACTTAGTTTTTTTTCCAACATATTATTGTTGATTGACCCGACGATGGACTATCCGCACTCGGCTTTTTATGTGGTAGCTATCGTCCTTATCTGCCTTAACTCAATTCGTGTTGCTTGGATTGCATTTCTAACAAAGAAACAAAAGTATTATTTGTTAGGACTTTCGATAGTTCTTTCTGTCGTTTTCGGTTTAGCATTTTCACTTCTGATTGATTCGGAAATTGTACGCCAGATGATTTACACTTTTTCGCCCGGACTGCATACTGTATTCAGCTTAGTTATGATTTATGGAACAATCTATTTCGGCGTGATATCTTTCATAACGTTGTTTCACCTTCCAACCGCTGAAGCGTTTGACCGTAAGGCTCAAGAAGTAGCTTCGATGATGGATATTACTAAACTCGTCACTCAAGTTTTCGATTTTAAGGAATTAGCCGATACAATTACTTCGATGACAACACAAGCTTGCAATTCGGATTCTGCTTGGCTTGTAACTAATTCTAAAAATGGAATTGAACTAAACTCGGTTCACAAAATTGGTTATGTTGATGCTAACGATGTTAGCAACCGCCTTCTCGGCTCCGGAGACGCATCGTTCGAACAAATTGAAGTAGTTGATTATGATTCACTTTACCGGGATAAAAAATTTGCTGAGCATCATTTTCATTCTGTTGCAGTAGCGCCGCTTAAAATGCATGGAAAAACCAACGGCTATTTATTTACAGCCCGCACAAAAGGAAATTCCTTCGATATTGAGGACCGAAAATCCTTACAAGCGTTTGCATATTATGCCGCAGTGGCACTTGAAAACGCTATGCTCATTAAAGAATCAATTGAAAAAGAGAGACTCGAAAAAGAACTGGATGTTGCCCGCGATATTCAGAGAAAAATTCTTCCCTCGGCTGTTCCATCAACTCCTCAGTTGGCAATTTCAGCTTTGTTTGTTCCCGCATTTGAAGTAGGAGGAGATTATTACGATTTCTTTGAATTAGATGATGACAATCTTGGCTTTGTTGTTGCGGACGTTTCCGGCAAAGGAATCACTGCTGCATTCATTATGGCAGAAGTTAAAGGAATTTTTGAATCACTTTCAAAGATAGTCCAGCAGCCAAGTGAACTATTGATAAAGGTTAACGAAGTACTTAGAGGAAATCTTGAAAGGAAAAATTTTGTAACGGCTGTTTATGGAATCATAAATAAAAAAAGCGGTAAGATGAATCTTTCCCGCGCCGGACACACACCAACAATAATTTGCAGAGAGGGAAATGTTGAAAGACTTCAGCCTGCCGGAATTGGCTTGGGTTTGGATTTTACAAACAGTTTCTCAAATTCTCTCAAAGAAATGGAAATTCAGTTAAAGAATAATGATATTATCGTATGTTATTCTGACGGTATTACAGAAGCAAAGAACTCTCAAGGGGAAGATTTTGGTTACGATAAATTCGAAAAAATAATTTCGGATAATTGCAGTAAAAGCTTGGATGAAATTTCTACTTTAGTAATGCGGGAATTAAGTTTGTTTTCGAAAGATCATCCCCAGCATGATGATATAACTTTAGTTTTGTTCAAATGGAAACAAAAACAATAATAAAAGCGGAGATATTTAATGGCGGAATTTAATGTCAACTTACGGGGTGTCGGCGCCGTAAGCGTGATTGATGTTAAAGGATATCTCGATGCTCACACTGCACCAGAGTTGGAAAATGTTTTCAACCGTTTGCTTGATCAGAAACAATATCAAGTGGTTGTAAACTTTGACGACTTAAAGTACATAAGCAGTGCGGGTCTTGGGGTTTTCATGGCTTATGTGGAAACTATGAGGGAGAATGAAGGCGACATAAAATTCTCCAACATGAAAGAAAACGTCTATAACATTTTTGATTTGCTCGGCTTTCCAATTCTCTACGAGTTCTTCAAAGAAGAAAATGAAGCTATTAAGAAATTTTGTGATTCATCAAAATTTTGAATGCACTAAACAAAATATTTGAACAACAAATTGTCGTCAAAAGCTCAACCGACAATCTTGCTGAAATACGGGATTTTACAAAATCCGCGGCACAACAATGCTGCTTTGATGAAGATTCCACCGGTAAGATTATACTAGCTGTTGACGAAGCATGCACAAACATTATTAAACACGCCTATAAGTTTACTCCGGATGGAGAAATCAATATTTCCATTAAGTTCTCCGATGGGAAATTCTCAATTTCCATTACAGATGAAGGGACTCATTTTGATCCGACAATGATTCCCGAACCAGACTTGCGCGAGTATTACAAACAAAAGCGCGTTGGCGGTTTGGGTATGTTTTTGATGAAACGTCTGATGGATGAAGTTAAATATGGTACAATTGCCGGCAACAAAAACCAAGTCGTTTTGATAAAATATCTCTCTAAATAAAATGCAGCAGTCAGATAACAATGCCGCGTTAAGAAACTTTTCCGCACTTGTTGATTTCAGCAACCTAATTAATTCCAGTCTCGATATAAATTTTACACTTAACAACATTTTACTTACCTGCTTTGGTAAATTTCATACTACAAAAGGATTGATCGCACTTCTCAATAACGACCGCATTTTTGAAGTACACGCTTCTAAAGGATTTAACGCGCAAACTTTGCAAACATTTCCGAGGCTATGCGCTGATGATTATGACTCTGACGAAAAACTTGCTGATTTTATTTCTGCTAACAAAATGCAAGTTTATCAAGAAATTAAATCATCGGAAGGATTGAAAGGAATTATTATCCTCGGTACACGTTTAACCAATAAAATCTATGATGATTCCGACATAAACTTTTTGCGGACAATAGTAAATGTTGGCGCCACAGCTATTGAAAACTGTCTCGCTGTTGATAAGCTGAAACGTGTAAACCGCGATCTCGATTCTAAGGTGAATCAGCTTAGTTCACTTTTTGATTTGGGCAAGGAATTTAGTGGTGTTCTGCAAATTGAACAGATTAGTAAGTTGCTCGTCTATTCTCTAATAGGGCAAATGCTTGTTTCCAAGTATGCTGTAGTTTCATGTTCCGGCGGACTGATTTCATTTTTGGAAAACAGATTTGACGAGGAACATCTTAAGCTTGCCCTCAAATCTTGCGATAAGGATTTTTTTGATAAAGTATTTACACGGGCTGAATTTACAGATGAGCTGAAGCCTTTTGCTGAGGTTGGAGTTGATTTAATAGTTCCGATGAAAATTAAAAATGAAACAAAGGGATTGATTCTGCTTGGTAAGAGAAAAAATGAATTAGTCTATTCTCAATCCGATATTGAATTTGTTTCTTCTGTGGGAAGTCTCGCAATTATTTCTATTGATAATTCCCGGCTATTCAAAGAGACTTTAGAAAAACAGCGTTTGGAAAAAGACCTCGAGACAGCCCGAAATATTCAGACTAATTTGCTGCCTAAGTCCATACCGGCATTCTCTAACTTTGAAATGGCTGCGTTCAATAAATCTGCTAGGATGGTAGGAGGCGACTATTACGATATCATCAAACTTGATGAGCAAAATGTGCTCTTCGCGATAGCAGACGTTTCTGGCAAAGGTGTTCCGGCCGCGCTATTGATGGCTAACATCCAGGCATTTTTGAAATCAATCTGCAAAATGAAAATGCATCTTGCCGATGCAACGAACCTTTTGAATGATTTAGTTGCGGAGAATACCACTAATGGAAGTTTTATCACTTTTTTTTGGGGAATAATTAGTAATGATAAGAAGGAACTTACTTTTGTAAATGCGGGGCATAATCCACCTTTGCTTGTAAGAAATTCCCAAATCATTAAATTAAAAAAGGGAGGAATGATTCTCGGAGTTATGCAGACAATTGTTCCTTATCTCTCGGAAACAATTCAACTTGAGACCGGCGATACGATTGTATTGTTTACAGATGGAATTACCGAAGCAATGAACGTGAAATGGGAAGAATATAGCGATGAACGTTTAGAAGCATTCGTGCTTAATAAAACAAATCTAGATTCAAAACGTCTACTTGAGGAAATAAAGCAAAGTGTCGAGCAATTCACTGTCGGCGCAGAGCAGTCAGATGATATTACATGCCTTGTAATAAAGGTGAAGTAATGATTAAAAAGATTAGATCAATATTGAGCAAACATTTTTCCCACTTAATTCTCTTTCTTTCGGCTATTCTTGTTATGATTTGCGCTCTCAACTTCTTATATCTCTTTGATATAACAGCACAATCTAATGATGAATGCTTATGGAGGGATTCTGATTTCTTCAGCGAGAAAAATATCATTCGTTTCGATTTAGTGAAAGTTGATGGTGTTACATGGTCTGCAGGAATCCGAAATGGTGATCGGCTGATTTCAATAAATGGAAAGCCGGTTATTAATACACTTGTAGCTAGTAAAACATTGGATGTAGTTCCTTCAGGTGATTATGCTGTGTATGTGGTTGAAAGAAACGGTAAACAATTTACAACTAATGTATATATCAAAAAGTTAGTTTCATTTAACAATCTTGCTTTTACATTGCTCTCTTCGTTTTGGCTCGTTGTGGGTTTCTTTGTACTAATGGCAAAACCGGAAGGAAAAATCCAGAGATTGTTTTTCAGTGTTGCCGCTTTCTCGGTTCTTTTTTCGATGAACAGTTTATTGACAAGAGGACAACAAGTAGATAATCCAATTCTGAGAAACCTTTTTCTGTTAAGAACAGTTGATATCTTGATTCTCGCGGGCGGAGTTTTTTGGGCATTCAGCATGGTTAGATTTTTTAGTGTTTTTCCTGTTGAATCTAATTTTGAGAAGAAAAAATGGATTAGAAAAACTCTTATCCTTTCACCCTGGATAATCTCTGTACTGGTTTTAACAGCCAGAATCCGGTTTGTTTACATCGATAGAACTCAGCTTGGTGTAATTATTACAAGTAATTGCGTGGGCTTTTTAATAGTTGCCTCTTTAATAACCAGTTTTGTTCTATTAATAATTAGTTACAGAAAAGTTGATGCACAAAGAGAAAAACGTGCGTTAAGAATAATTTTAGCAGCGCATACAATTGGCTTATCAGCAATCATTTACTTTATTCTTTTTACCGCTACAACAAATCAGGTTGTTTTTAACGATCCTCTGTTATTTATGCCTATCATGTTTATCGCCATTATCCCAATTGCGTTTGGTTATGCAATCTTTAGGTATGCTTTGATGGATATTCGCGAAGCAGTTAAAAGTACAATTGTTTACGGTACCGCAACTGTTTCCATTGCAGCCGTTTATTTTATAATTATGCTTTTGTTGGGACAGGTAGTGAGCAGCGCAATCGGAACTCAATACCAGGGCGCCATTGCCGGTTTTGTCTTTGTTGTTTTTGCAATCGTATTTCAATCAACCAAAGATCACTTTCAAGATTATCTAACGCAGAAGTTCTATCCTGAACAATTCGCATTTCAAAAGGGGTTACTAAAGTTTAGCGGAGATATTGCAAAAGTTGTAGGAATCGAAAACATTCTTAATTCAACCCGCGAACTTTATGTTGAATCGCTGCGGATCGGCAAGTATGGATTGATGCTTAAAAAGAATGGCGGTTTATTTTATCTTTTTCAGCATCATGGAATTAGTGAATTACAGCCGCATCTATTTAACGGACTGCAAAGTTTATCTCAATTCTTTGTGGAGAGGAAAAAGAATAACAAGCGAATTGTACTGGAACGCCAAAACTTTACAAATGTACTTGGCGATGATGCGGCAATTTTTATTAACGAAGGTATTTTCTCTATCATTCCGTTGATGATTAACGACCGCTTAATTGGGTTGTTATTGTTTGGGCTAAAACAAACCGGCTCTCAATTTGACGGAAAGGATTTAGATTTACTTATTTCGGCAGCAAACCAAACCGCAATCTCAATTGAGAACGCCAGGCTTTATCATTCTGAAATAGAGAAAAAACGCCTTGAGCGCGATTTGGAGAATGCTAGGCACATTCAAGAAAGTTTGTTGCCAAAATCAATCCCAGTTTTTAAAAATTTAGAACTTTGCGGTGTTACTCATCCGGCGCAGCATGTAGGCGGCGATTACTACGATTTTATTCGGGTTAGCGATACAAAGCTGTTTGTTATCGTAGGCGATGTTTCCGGAAAAGGATTAAGCGCTGCGCTCTATATGTCCAAACTTCAAACGATGATACGTTTGTATTGCGCAGATAACAAATCACCTAAGGAAATTCTTACTGAAGTAAATAAAAAGCTTTATGGTGATATGGAGCGTAATTATTTTATAACTGTTACGCTGGCAATGATAGATATTGATAAAGGCAAGAT
>DAIEQT010000486.1 GCA_027347545.1 Ignavibacteria bacterium
ATTGAAGAAAAAATAAAAGCTGGTAATGCCGGAAAGCTTGCCGGAATGGTTATCGCCATTAAGGATGTTCTCGCTCTTGAGAACAAACCTCTTACCTGCTCTTCAAATATCCTTCGAGAATTCAAATCTGTTTATACAGCAACATCAGTACAAAAATTAATTGATGAAGACGCAATTATCATTGGCAAAACTAACTGCGATGAATTTGCGATGGGTTCTTCCAACGAGAACTCGGCATTTGGTAAAGTTCTAAATCCAATTGATAACACTCGCGTCCCGGGCGGTTCAAGCGGAGGTTCAGCCGTGGCTGTAGCCGCCAAACTTTGCGATGTTGCTCTTGGAACTGATACCGGCGGCTCAATCCGCAAGCCAGCTTCCTTCTGTGGAATAATTGGTCTCAAACCAACTTATGGAAGGGTTTCCCGTTTTGGATTAACCGCATTCGCTTCCTCGTTCGATTCGATTGGACCTTTCTCTAATTCGATTGATGATGCCGCTTTGGTTCTTGAAGTTATTGCCGGTGAAGACAAAAAGGATTCAACTTGTGAGAAAGTCAGTGTGCCCGAATTCTCAAAATTATTTGACCGAGAGAAAAAATTTAGAATCGGAATTCCGAAAGAATATTTTGCCGAGGGATTAGACCTAGAAGTACGTAGAGCAATTGAAGAAAAAATTGAATCGCTAAAACAGCAAGGGCATACTTTTACAGAGATTTCACTTCCTCATACCGAATACTCGATTGCAACATACTACATTTTAACGACGGCAGAGGCTTCATCAAACCTCGCCCGTTACGATGGCGCTCATTACGGCTTCCGTTCAACCAAGCCGGCAAATCTTGAGGAGTTGTATTCTTCTTCCCGCACACAGGGTTTTGGCAGCGAAGTTAAACGCAGAATAATGCTTGGCACTTATGTTCTTTCTGCCGGTTACTACGATGCTTACTACTGTAAAGCGCAGAAAGTACGCCGCCTACTGAAGAAGGATTTTGATGAAGCATTTAAGTTGGTTGATATAATTCTAACTCCAACAGCCCCAAGTGTCGCATTTAAGATTGGCGAAAAAACTAACGATCCGCTCGCGATGTATTTAGAAGATATTTATACAACCTCAGCAAATCTTGTTGGCGTTCCCGGTATAAGTTTGCCGATAGGATTTAACAGTGAAGTGATGCCAATCGGAATGCAATTGATGGCAGATCAATTCCATGAAGTAAAACTTCTCCAATTCTCTAAACAGATTTCTTAGCAGAGAAAATGTTCAACAGACAGAAGCAAAAAAGAATTCTAGTTGTTCGCACAGACAGAGTTGGAGATGTCTGTTACATAACTCCGGCTCTTCGCGAGCTGCGCAGAACCTTTCCCAATTCATACATAGCTACTTTAACACAACCCCACACCAGCAATTTGATAAAGAATAACCCTAACGTGGACGCTATTATTGTTGATGATTTAGCGAAAGATAAGTTTTGGTATGTTGTTAGAGAATTGCGAAAGCACAAATTCACTCACGCTTTGTTAATGCAGCCTACAAAACGGGCAGCCTACCAGCTTTTCTTTGCCGGAATTCCTTATAGAGTTGGAATTGGAAGAATACTTTATGAAGTAATTACTTTTATGCGCAGCGTTTCCCGCAATAAATTTGTTCCTCTTCGTCATGAAGCAGATTACTGCATGGACATGGCAAGGAAAATTGGAGTAAAAACTGATAGCCTCGAATTGGAAATTTTTCTTTCCGACGAAGAAAGAAAAGAAGCCAAAGACTTTTTTGCGAAGCGGGACGTTTCCGAAACTGATCTAAAAGTTTTTTTTCATTTCGGTTCGCTCGGCTCCGCGCCGCACTGGAATGAAGAAAAGTACCTCTCTCTCGTTCAGAAATTTTGTTCCGCCTTCGCTGATAAACCTTACAAAGTAATACTTACTGCCAGAGAAATGTCGCCTGAGTTTCGATTAAAAACTGCACAGTTATTAAATCCGCGTATTCATGATATTTCGAACGAGATTGGCGACCTTCGTGATATGATTAAAATAATTTCGTATGCTGATTTATTTTTCGCGCCTTCTACCGGTCCTCTTCATATTGCCGATGCTCTAAATATTAAATGTGTTGGGTTATTCTGCCACCGTTATGCAAGCCGCCCGCAAATTCACGGCGTCTTAAACAACCGTTCAATAAATCTTGAAGTCTCTGAAGAATACTGCAACAAGAATTGCAGCGCAGATAAAGAGAAGTGCGCTATTCAAACCGGCTTAAATGAAGAAGATGTTCTCGAAGCTTTTCAAAAACTACTTTTAATTAAGTGAGATGATAATGGAGTTTAACGAGTTAAATATTCCAAAATGCAAAAAGTTCAACGGATACAAGCCGTGCGTTTCATATAAAAATTGTTTGGAAGAAGGCTGCCAGCTAGATTGCGAAGAGAACCAAATTGGCACAAAGATTTTGATGATCTCACTTGATGCGCTTGGGACTGTTTTGATGAACACAGCTATACTTCCTTCAATAAAAAGGAAGTTTCCGGTTAGTACTATTTATTGGATTACAATGCCGGCTGCTGAGAAAATTCTTTTCAACAATCCGCTTATTGATAAAGTATTTACTTGGACAGACGAAAATAGAATGGTTCTCCGCCAAATAAAATTCCACTACGCTTACAACACAGATAAATCCAACTATGCTTGTGCATTTCTTAATGAAGTAACCGCAGAGAACAAGCTTGGTTTCACACTAAATGAAGATGGAAAGATTGTTCCGGCAAACAAATCGGCAATGTATAGCTACATACTCGGTGTTGATGATAATTTGAAATTCCGCATTAATCAAAGAAGCGGGCTCGATATTGTTCATGAAGTTCTTGAGCTTGATTATCAGAAAGATGAATACGTTTTTGAGTTCACGGAAGAAGAAAAAGAATTTATTGAGGATTACAAGAAAGAAATTAATTACGATTCAACTAAGTATTACATTGGCTTTAACACCGGTTGCTCAAATCTTTTCCCGAACAAGAAAATGACTGTTGAACAGCATGTTCATTTGATAAAAGAGTTTGCAAAAGATGATAAACTTAAAATTGTTTTATTTGGCGGGCGCGAAGACACAGAACGAAATCAGCAAATTATGGATTCACTTCCAAAAGAAATTCAATCCAACGTTTTGAATACGCCTTCGACTCTTGGTTTGAGACGCGGAGCTTGTTT
>DAIEQT010000520.1 GCA_027347545.1 Ignavibacteria bacterium
CAAATCAACTTTGAACTGAGAAATTAAATTCTGCAGATTATCTGTTAATCTATTTAGGTCTTCGGCAGCGCGCGCAATTTGCTGAGTCCCGGAGGCAGACTCGTGAGTTACATTGCTTATTGATTCTATGTTCTTCGAGATTTGTTCCGCTGCGGATGATTGCTCTTCACTTGCAGCGGCTACTTGCGTGATTATATCAACTACTTTGTCTGATGAACCAATAATTTGCCGCAAAGAACCACCGGCTTTTTCAGCTAGCTCTTTTCCAACTTCTACTTCTTTCGTTCCTTCGTTCATTGATACCACTGCTTCTTTAGTATCGTTTTGAATCCGCTTAATCATTACAGCAATTTCTTTAGTAGCCTTAGTTGTACGTTCAGCAAGCTTACGTACTTCGTCGGCAACCACAGCAAAGCCACGCCCTTGCTCACCGGCTCTAGCTGCTTCAATTGCAGCATTCAAAGCAAGCAAGTTAGTTTGGTCTGCAATATCGTCTATCACTTGAACAATCTCCCCAATCTGCTCGCTGCCTTTACCTAGCTCTTGAACAACTTGTGCTGCTCTTGAAACAACATTAGCAATTCTGCCCATTCCATTTATTGTATCTTCTACAGCTTTGCCCCCTTCTTTAGCCACCGTTCCGGCTTCCTTTGCATTTTCAGAAGCTTCAGCGGCATGTCTAGTTGTTTGAATAATTGTAGCCCACATTTGGTTAACGGCTCCGGCAATCTCTCCCGTCTGTGCGCTTTGTTCTTGAGCTCCGGCTGCTAATTCTTCTGTACTGCTGGAAATTTGATTGCTTGCACTTGCTGTAGCTTGAACCGCATCTGTAAGATTTAGGATAATACTTTTCAGATTAGTTACTACTTTATTAAAGCCGCCGAATAGTTTTCCGATAACATCATTTTCGTTGCTCGCGGTAATGTTCAGAGTAAGATCCCCGGCGGCAAATTTATTCATCTCAACAAGAAGATCATTTGCATTTTTGTTTAAGTAGTTTTCAAATTCTTTAGCTTTAGATATATCTGTTACAAATTCCAAGGCACCAATTACTTTTCCATTTTTATCTATGTTTGGTTTAGCAGCATAAGCTATTGGTATGTTTTGTCCTTGCGGTCTTGCTATTGTTTCAGAAACTTGAGCTTGTTTTGTTAGCATAGCTTTATGCGTAGCACAATCGGAAGTTCTGCAGTGTGTGGTCTTAATTAAACTACCACCGCCAGAGGCGGTGGATTTCTCTCGACTCTAAAAGAGTCTAAAATCAGTTGAGTTTTCTTCCTCTTTCTGTTCTTCTTCTTCTTGATATTTTACATAGCGCCTTATCATTTCCTCATCCAATCCCACTGTGCTGACAAAATATCCTGGTGCCCAAAAGTGATTACCCCAATATGGCTTCTTCTTTAACTGTGGATAGCTCTTGAACATCTTTATCGCTGTCTTCCCTTTTATTACACCCATGTATTCTGATACTGATACTTTCGGTGGTATTGATACTACTATATGCACATGATCTTTTTGGATGTTCATTTCTTCTATTTCTACTGATTTCCATTCACTGTACATCCGGATATCCTCTTCCAACTGCTTCTTTATTATTCCTTCCAACACTTTATACCTGTACTTTGTTACAAATACTAGATGATATTTGCATTGGTATATTACGTGCGACAGTTTCTTATATTTGCTCATGGTACAAATATAAGTTTTTCTGGCTTAGCCTTTTGTTCATTACCACGCCCTAAGGACGTGGTTTTTTAATACGAAATAAAACGTCATCTCGGAGGAATCTTAAACTATTTTGTAAACGGAGCTACAAATGCGGCGATAGAAAGTTTTCATGCTAAACTTAAGTTGTTCAGACAAAGAATTAGAGGTGTTGTTGACAAAAACTTTTTCTTTTTTAG
>DAIEQT010000027.1 GCA_027347545.1 Ignavibacteria bacterium
CTGAGTAAATTAGATTTATTAAATCCTAATTCAATATTATTCCTAACTTGTCTTTCTTACATCAAAAAACTATATCGTAGTATTGATAAATGCGATTTTCATTTTAAAAGAGATATCGATGTTCTAACTAAAAGAAAAAATTTTTGGATTTTGAATTTCATTTCTTATTTTGGTTATGAAATTCAGAAAATTATATATCTTGTCTTTTACAAAGAAAACTGACGATGGACATCAAGTCAGTCCCAAAAAATTAATTCTAAAAAAATACTCTTTTTACAGGTCCTAAATGAAGAGAACGGTACTGGATTACGCTCTTAAAATTCGCTTACCTTTAACTCTTTTCGTTATAGTAGCATCATTTATACTTACATTTTACATCTCAAGAGCAGAAAGAGATGGAATTGGATACGCGCCGGTACAGCCTATATTGTTTTCTCATAAGCTGCATGCCGGGCAAATGGCAATTGACTGCAAGTATTGTCATATAGGTGTTGAGAAAGTAAGATTCGCTACTATTCCATCAGCAAATGTTTGTATGAACTGTCACACATTAGCACGAAAAGACCGTCCGGAAATAATTAAGCTGACACAATACTACGAAACAGACAAGCCGATCCCGTGGAAAAGAATTCACAAGGTTCCGGAATACGCCTACTTTAATCATAGTGTGCATGTAAACAAAGGAATTGACTGCGTTAGCTGTCACGGTGATGTAAAGGAAATGGAAGTTGTTGATCAGGCAAAGGGATTTACTATGACCGCATGTTTGGACTGTCACCGTAAGCCGCATGAAAATCTTCCATACTTAAAACAAGTTAAAAATGGTCCCGAAAATTGTTCCGCTTGCCATAGATAGGAGAGATGATGAGTAATCTAAGCAGAAAGAGTTTTTTTAGTATGATTGGTTTAAGCGCTTTGGGGTTAGCTTTAACTTCTAGTTGGTCAAAAAATGTAACAAAGAATATTTCAAATCTTTCGAATAAGAAAGTGTCAATTAAAATTCATCCAGAAGCTGTTAAAAGAACTAATAAGGTTTAAAAATGAGTTCTTCCGAATACAATAAAAAGAATTTTTGGAAAAGTCTTAAAGAATATTATGACGATCCCGCAGTGTTTGAAGCGAAAGCACATGAGTTTAGTGAAGGTGTAACAGATGATTTTGATCCTTCTCAACTTTCCGGTCTTTCCCGTAGAAAATTTTTAGCTGCGTTAACTGCTTCAGCGGCATTTGCGGCTACGGCTTGTTCAGACTACCGTGATAAGGGAGAAATAATTCCTTATAACAAACGTCCTGAAGAAATTTTACCTGGCAAAGCTAATTTGTATGCATCTACCTGTACTTCTTGTTCGCAAGCATGTGGTATTCTTGTAAAAACTAGGGAAGGCAGACCAATTAAAATTGATGGCAATCCGGATCATCCAATAAATGAAGGAAAGATTTGTTCTAAAGGACAGGCAAGCATACTTAACTTGTACGATCCGGAACGTATTACAGAGCCAACTGCATCTAAAAATACTGTTAGCTGGAGTTCAGTAGATTCAGATATTATTTCTTCATTGAATAACGCTCAAACAAGCGGAAAGCAAATTGCTATTCTTACCGGCAGTATTGTTTCTCCAACAACCAAAAAAGTTTTAGATGATTTCAAAGCTAAGTACACGAACGCAAGAGTTTATTCTTACAATGTGTTTGGTGATGATTCGCGCCGCACTGCTTGGTTTGATTCTTATGGTTCAACGGAATATCCATCAATCAAATGGGAAGTAGCGAATGTAATTCTTGCCATTGATGCCGACTTTTTAGGTAACGAGGGAAGCTTTGTAGAAAATACAAGAAGGTTTGCGAAACGTAGAGAAGTTATAGAAAATTTGGACATCAATAGATTGTATGTTGCCGAAGGAAGAATGAGCGCAACCGGAATGATGTCTGACTACAGAATTAGAATTTCCCCGAGCAATCAATTAGAATTTGTACTTGCGCTAACTAGCGAGATTGTGAAAAGTGGTTCGGCTATTTCGTTAGATGCTGCTGCTAAATCGCTTTTAGAGCGAAGTTCTTTAACAAAATTTGCCGGCGGACAAAGCAAGAAACTAACTCACCTTGTACAAGATTTAATTGCGAACAAAGGTAAATCAATTGTTTATGCTGGTGATACACTTCCGAAAGAAGTTCATATTGCTGTTAATTTATTGAATGAAGTTCTTGGCAACTCAGCACTCTACGATTATAGCAAAGTTTCAAAATCACTTTTACCAAGCTCTACTGTTGAGGAAATCCAAACATTAGTATCAGCAATGAAAGCCGGAAGTGTTGAAACACTAATTCATTTTGATTGCAATCCGGTTTTTGATTTCCCGAAATCTTTCGAATATGCAAAAGCTCTTAAAAGAGTAAAGACAGTTGTTACACTTACAGAAGCTGAGAATGAAACTTCTTCGGCAAGCAATTATAGCTTGCCTATCAACCAAGCTTTAGAGAGTTGGGGAGATGCTTATTCTAAGTCTGGCGTTTACAGTTTACAGCAGCCGGTTATTTCGCCAATCTTCAACACAAGGCAAAAAGAAG
>DAIEQT010000046.1 GCA_027347545.1 Ignavibacteria bacterium
ATCAATCCACCCATTCCTTGACGGAAACGGTAGAACTGGACGCATCTTAATGGTTCTTCATCTTTGCTTGGCTGCAAGATTAGAACTTCCAATTTTATTTATCAGTGGCTATATCAACCAAAACCGCGCTACTTATTATAAATTACTTCGTGAAATTACAACCTCCGGCAATTGGAAAGATTGGATTCTATTTATTCTCACTTCCGTTGAAGAGCAATCAACTAAAACAATGCACTCCGTTACCGGCATTCGTGAACTGATGAAAAAGTATAGAGAAGATATTAGCAACAAATTGCCTAAGATTTATTCTGCTGAATTGGTAGAATATCTGTTCAGTTTTCCTTATTACTCACAAAGTTCGATGCAAGAAAAATTAAATATCGCCAGCCGTAATACGGCTTCTAAATATTTTTCAGAGTTAATAGGAATTGGTTTAGTTAAAGAAGAAAAGTACAAGAATGACAAAGTTTACTTTTGCCCGGAATTCCATGAATTGCTTAAGTAAGTACGCTCAAATTATTAATAAAATTGTGCATAGCTAAATAGATGTGCCCAAATAATCAGAAAATTTGTGCATAGGTTATGGGTATGCACAAAAGTCCTTAAATTTTGTGCATTTGATTGCCCTTATGCACGCTGGTTGTGCATAAGGAGGTATATTCGCTCAAAAAATCGGAAAATTTGTGCAATGAATGGGTTTAATGAGTCTACCGGGCACATATAAAACTTAACGTGCGTCATTTTTCACTAAAATGACACGTGTAATTCTAACAGTGTAAATCCGCTTGATCTGTGTATGATCTGAACGGAGCGAAAGATTATCTGCGTTCTATTGGAGGTTAGGGTGAAAAAACATACCGAAATCCGTTTCGAAGAAGCCATCGAGCAAGACTTATTCAATGACGGTTATCTAAAAGGTGATCCTAAAGAATTTGACAGGGGATGCGCTCTTTTTCCGAAGGATGTAGTTTCCTTCATTAAAAATTCACAACCAAATTACTGGGCTAAGATAGAAGAATATCACGGAGCCAAATCATTTGAAGTTCTTATTCAAGCATTATCAAAAGAACTCGACTCAAAAGGTTCTCTTTATGTATTACGTCACGGCTTCAAATTTTTCGGTATCAATTTCAAACTTGCCTTTTATAAACCAAACACAAATTTGAATCCCTCAGCTTGGGAAGATTATAAAAAAAACATCGTAAAAATTTACCGCCAAGTTCACTTCAGTAATCAAAATCCTAATCTATCAGTTGATATTGTAATTGCTGTAAACGGTATTCCGGTTGCTACTCTCGAATTAAAAAATCCTCTCTCCGGACAAACGGTAATAGATGCAAAAAAGCAATACATGAAAGACCGCGACCCACGCGAACTGCTTTTCCAATTTAAGAAAAGAACTCTCGTACATTTTGCAGTTGATACTGAAGAAGTTTACATGACAACAAAACTTTCCGGCGATGATACTTTCTTTCTTCCGTTTAACAAAGGTTTTAATTATAGCGCGGGTAATCCGCCTGCTGAAGGTATTGACTATAGAACCGGTTACTTGTGGGAAGATGTATTAACCAAAGATAGTTTGCTCGATTTGATCGGCCGTTACCTACATCTCGAAATTGCCGAAAAGAAAGTTTATACGGAGAAAGGTATCTTCAAAGAGAAAAAAGAAATGTTAATTTTTCCCCGTTTTCATCAACTCGATTGCGTAAGAAAATTAACCTCACATTCTAAAGCTCAAGGTTCGGGTCATAATTATTTAATTCAGCATTCAGCTGGAAGCGGGAAATCAAATTCAATCGCTTGGCTGGCATATCGCTTATCAAGTCTGCACAATGAAAAAGATGAAAAGATTTTCAATTCGGTAATCGTTATAACAGATCGTAGAATTTTAGATCAGCAGTTACAAGATACTATTTACCAGTTCGAGCATAAGCAAGGCGTAGTTCAAAAAATTGATGAAGACACTAAGCAGCTTGTGGAAGCTCTCGCTTCAGATGTTCCCATCATCATTTCAACTCTTCAGAAATTTCCATTTATAACAGAGGCAATCGATAAGTTAGCTAAAGAAGGGTTTGAGTACCAGCTAAAAACAGAAGGAAAACGATTCGCTGTAATTGTGGACGAAGCCCATAGCTCTCAAAGTGGTGAAGCCGCATCTGAATTAAAGCGAATACTAAATAGAGATGGAATCGAATCAATTATTGCTGAACAAGTTCTTGATACTGAAGAAGAAAATTTAAGTGAGGATGCCAAACGAGAACTGAAAAGAAAAATGCTTGCTCGTGGTAAACAGCCCAACCTTAGTTTCTTCGCATTTACCGCTACTCCTAAATTCAAAACTAAATGTGTCTTCGATGAACCCGGCACTTATGGAGAATCTCCATTCCATCATTATAGTATGCGTCAAGCAATAGAGGAAGGTTTTATTCTTGATGTACTTGAAAATTATACAACATATAAATCATACTATAGACTAATTAAATCAATCGAAGAAGATCCAAACGTTCCGCGCCGTAAAACAGCACGAGCACTTGCCCGTTTTGTAAGTTTCCATCCTCATAACCTTCGTCAAAAAGTTGAAGTTATGGTAGAGCATTTCAGAAACTTTACAAAACAAAAAATCGGTGGTCGCGCAAAAGCTATGATTGTTACTTCGTCTCGATTACATGCTGTTCGTTACAAACAAACTATTGATGAATACATCAGAGAGAAAAAATACACAGATATAAAGGCATTGGTTGCATTTTCCGGTATTGTCGAAGATGACGAGATTCCGAATGTTACTTATTCCGAGGTAGGTATGAATAACGGTATTAGAGAATCGGAACTGCCTGATAAATTCGAGTCTTACGAATACCAAGTGTTAATTGTTGCCGAGAAATATCAAACCGGTTTTGATCAGCCGTTGTTACATACAATGTATGTTGATAAACGACTTTCCGGCGTTCAAGCCGTTCAAACATTATCCCGCTTAAATAGAACCGCTCCCGGCAAAGTTGATACATTCGTTTTGGATTTCGTGAATGACCGTCAAGAAATATTCGATTCTTTCAAACCTTATTATGAAGCAACTCCATTCGATGAATTAACCGATCCTCAATTATTATACGAACTGGAACATACCATTCGTGAATGGCAGATATTCGATCAAAGCCAAGTCGATGAATTCTGTAATGTTTGGTTCAGTACAAAAGAAGAACTCCGCTCTCCTGAACATAAAAAACTGAATGCAATTCTCGATCCTGCAGTAGAAAGATTCAAAAGTAAAACTGAGGAAGAACAAGTAACTGTCAAAAAACAATTTGGTGAATTCAAAAACCTCTACAACTTTTTGGCACAGATAATACCTTACGACGATTCCGATTTGGAAAAACTCTACATATACATAAGAAATCTATTAAGAAAATTGCCTCGGCGCGATTCTCAAGGTTATGAACTTGGAGAGGATGTTGCTCTAAAATATTACCGCCTTCAAAAAATTGCTGAAGGTGCAATCTCATTAAAGACCGGAGAACCGCCGACAATTTACGGACCCAACGAAGTCGGTACCGGAACGGTAGACAAAAAAGTCCTTCTTTCTTCACTTATTCATGTTCTTAATGACAGATTTGGAACAGATTTTACAATCGCCGATCAACTCTTTTTCGATCAAGTTAAAGAAACAGCAATCGCCAACGAAGAACTGCAAGAAGCAGCCAAAGTAAATTCATTAGAAAATTTCAGTTATGTTTTTGATAAACTGTTGGTAAACCTATTTGTAGAACGCATGGACGGCAACGAAGAAATATTTGTTAAACTTATGAATGATGATCAGTTCAAAGAAATAGCATCCAAGCATTTGGTGAAAGAAGTTTATGAAGGAATATTAAAAAGAATGCAACAGATTAAGAGTAATAATGAAAGGAATTAAATTTTTTGAAAATCAATGTCCATTATGCAGCATTTATAAAATTAAATTTGCTCCTTCTGACTATTCCCACATGCGATTATTGTGACTCAAGTGCAAAATCCACGAAGAAGTAGTAGCTGCGGGTTTGTGGGAAAAAAAAGGAAAGAAGAAAGGAAAATTGCACCAGTGCAGTCACAAGATGAAGAGCAAGGAGGTTGGGTTGGAGAATAAAAGTGAGTCTGAGTAAATTAGCTTCACTACAGAACCAATTAATTGGCTGACGGCGTAAAATAATAACTTTTTTAATGTTTGCTCAACTTCGAGGATTTAGTAGTGTCCTAATTTGAACGTGTGAGTTGACAAAACT
>DAIEQT010000092.1 GCA_027347545.1 Ignavibacteria bacterium
TTCTTCTTTTTGTGCGGTAACAAAATCCACGCGCTCATCAATCTTTTTGTGCAAATAATCTATGTAGAGCGAAAGTTCTTTAAGAAACATATTGGGTCTGTCGGGGTGCGTAATTAAATTTATGCGTCCGTAAATATGATCAACCATTTCTTTTAGCGAAGCAACTTTTGAAAAGTAAGCCAAGTTTGGTCCGGGACAAATTGCAACAGCTAAACTTTGTTTGGTGTCGGTAATTCCTTTAACGAGTAAAGTGGATGCGGATAAACCTTCGCATAAGCAATTTTTATCGCTGGCGTTTTTTAAATCCGCATCGTATTTATCACTCAATTCGGAATTATCTTTTATTGTATCAAGCTTTTTGAAATACGAAATAGAAGCAGTACAAATCGGTCTATCTGTAAAATCTTTATTAAACTCTAAAAATTTCTTAGGACAAGGACTGCCCGGCTTGCCGCTTTCCATTCTATTAATTCGTTCACGATCTTTACCGCTGTTGCGCAAACTGTTAAACGGAACGCCAAGCGGCGAAGAGTTGCTGAGATAAAAATCATCTTCTTTTGCTTCCGATAACTGCTTAAGAGTTTTCTCATCAACATTCATTACTTCGGGAACGAGAAGAAACGGACTTCCCCAGCCTACCGATTTTACACTATAAGCACGCAAAAGAAATTCGTGCTCTGTTGAAAGTCCTACTCCGCCTTGAACAGTAACATCAACATTAAGTTTGCTGTCGTCAACAAATATTTCTTTCTTATTAATTGCCGGATGAAACAATTCTTTGACTGAAGCAATCAGTTCTTCCTTTCTCTTTTTGAATTCGTCTAAAATTGGACCGAGCAGCAAGCCGTCTGTTGCAAATGCATGTCCGCCGCAATTCAGCCCGCTTTCAATTCTATATTCTGAAACCCACAAACCTTTCTTCGCTAAAAACTTTCCTTGAATCAGCGCGGAACGGAAATCGCTAACCTTTACAACAATTTTCTTTTTGAAACTTCCATCGGCTCCAGGAAGAAAATCCTTAAACGATTCTAAGTAGCTATAAAGTTTGGGATTCATTCCGGCAGAAAAAATTATCGAGCTTTCCAATTCACTCATTGCATATCCGCGAAGTGCGGCATGAGCATCATTAAATTCACCCGGAAGCTGAGTTCCATCAGCAGCATAATTAGCTTTATCAAGCTTAGTCATAATGTTAACATCAATCGCGCCGTGGTGAATGTTCTCGCGTAAATATTTTTGAAGTTTGATTTTTATAGTTTCTTCTTTTGCGGCAAGCATCTCTTGATATTTCTGCTTGAGGTGAGAAACATCTGGAAGCATTTCAAAATATTTGGTTATCTCGCTTCCCTTTTCAAATGCGGATTGTTTCACTTTTTCGAATTGTTCTTTTACAATCTCGTTCATCAGATTCAAATACGCCGTTACTCTCTTAGCTCGCGAATCTTCCTCTTTAGATGAGATTTGTACGTATGGTTTGTCCAGTTTTTGATAGTAATGTTTTCTTAGCTGCTCTAAAAGAATATCATCTACAATTGATATGACTGACGAGATACCATACTTGGCAACCTTTGCCGGTGCATCTACCGAATAACCAACGCCAAGAACCGGAATGTGAAATGTATGTCCGAAAAACTTCATTGCTCTTCCCTAACTTTTAAATAGTCTTTTTGTAAAAAGCGCTCGCCAATAGCTTCAACGGTGTGACAATTAGAGTTGAATATATGAGGATATTTTTCCTTTCAGAAGAATGTGAATTAACACAATTTAAAGTATAAAATAAGCGCGCTTTCTATTGCGAAAGTACGTAAAAATTTTGTTAATCTTTCTTTTTCTTTCTGAAAAGAGAAACTCCACCGAAACCACTTATTATCGCAATATAGAACCCAAAGTCATACCACCAGCCGGTATTGTTGATTTCGTAAACTCTTACTGCCGGATCGAACAAACCCATAACTAACGAGAATGGCGCAATCCAGCCGTGCCAGACCCCAGTGAAGAATCCGGCAAGATTTTTTGCGTGGTAGTTTCCTTCGCCGGGCATACAAGATGATAAAAGAAAAACAAAACCAATAATGATAATCAAATAACCGAATTTCTCTCTTTTCATTTTACACTCGCTACTTTGTCATTGAATAAGGCGTTGATTTTTCGCCAACAGCCCATGTTTTGTTTGGTTCAGCTTGCATCACAAATTTCAGACTGCCTCCACTTACAACTTCTTTGTGAGTTAGATAGCTTCTATCAATTTTTTTCCCATTTAACCAAACTTCTTTGATGTAAATATTTTTCTCGTTCAAGTTTTCCGCAACCATGTTAAACTTCTTTCCATTTTCTAAATTGATTTCAGCTTTCTCAACACATGGACTTCCAATTACATACTCATTGCTTCCCGGCGCAACGGGATAAAATCCCATCACACTAAAAATGTACCAGGCAGACATTTGTCCGCAATCATCGTTACCGCAAAGCCCATGCGGCTCCGGTTTGTACATCGTATTAACTATTTGATGAACGCGCTCTTGTGTTTTCCACGGAGCGTCCGCAAAGTTGTACATATATGGAACATGGTGAGACGGCTCGTTTCCGTGAACATAGTTTCCAATCATTCCAACTTTTGTTACATCTTCACTTTCGCCAAAATATTTTTCCGGCAAATCAAACGTGAAAAGTGAATCGAGCCAGGTGGTGAGTTTTTCCTTTCCACCGAGAAGCTGAATAAATCCTTTTACATCTTGCGGAACGTAGAGAGAATAATTCCATGCGTTGCCTTCAATGTAACCTTGGTTTGCAACGCTGAGTGGGTCGAATGGAGTTTTGAATGTTCCATCAGTTTTCTTTGCGCGCATGTAATGCGTTTCTTTATCATAAATATTTTTGAAGCTGTTTGCGCGTTTCCAATATTCATCAGCTTCCTTTTTCTTTCCTAATTTCTCCGCCATCTTATAGATCGTCCAATCATCGTAAGCATATTCCAAAGTTTTCGAAGCCGAGTTAGAGTTTAAGTCTTCCGGAACGAATCCATATTTTTTATAAGCGCCTATTCCGTCGTAAACATCATAGTTAGCGCTGGATACACAAGCATCAAAAGCTTTGTTAGCATCAAAACCGCCAATGCCTTTCATAACAGCATCAGAAAGAACGGGAACCGCGTGATAACCAATCATACACCAGTTTTCGTTAGCCCAATGCGACCAAACCGGAAGAATATGATGAACACTTTGTTCGTAATGAACAATCATTGAATTTACAATGTCACTCGTTCTTTTCTGCTGT
>DAIEQT010000111.1 GCA_027347545.1 Ignavibacteria bacterium
AAAAGATAAAAAGTACGACGAAGCTATTCCCTTGTTCCTTGAGGTATTCAAAAACAATAAAGATGCTTTACTTGGTAAATATGCGCTTAGCAAAATAGAAGAATGCTATACACAAGCCGGAAAGAAGGATTATCTTGATTATTCAAAGAGAGAAATAAAACCGCTACTAAAGGAAGGTAGTGAAACATATGTTGTTGCGCTTGAATTAGAAACACACCAAATGGTAAATATTGGGTTACACAAGGAGGCAGTTAATAATCTGGAAACAATATTGAAAAAGTATAATCTAAACGGTGAAATAGAAAAGAATACGCTTTTCACGTTAGGTGCATTTCACAATATGTTCTTTGGAGACAAAACTAATTCCGATAAATACTTTGAAGAATTAAAGCAAAAATATCCAAATGATGATTTGGTAAACCAGATTGAAATAGTAAAAGGACTCGGATTAGCTGCAAACAGCTCGGTTCAAGGTGGAGATGTTGTATTACCTTTTGAAGATTCGGCACCGGTTACAAAAACAACAGTTACTGAAGACGCAATTACAAACTATCCTAATCCGTTCAACCCAACAACTAAGATTAGCTTTACCTTGAAAGAGGGTGGAAAAGTTAGTTTGAAAGTTTATGATGTGTTAGGTAAAGAAGTAGCAAATCTTGCAGATGGAGTATTAGAAGCTGGAAGACATGAAGCAACATTTTCTGGGAGTAACTTAGCGAGCGGGATTTACTTTTACCGATTGGTAACTCCAAATGCTACTATTACGAAGAAGATGGTGTTAACAAAGTAATTAGTATTGAGTACTTAGTAGTTGGTCAAAATTCCGGTTTGAATGAGCCGGGGTTTTTTATTAAGAAAATTTCGATTGCTTCCTTTATTAGCACAATGAAAAAGAAATTGCCTTCACACTAATTCCAGACCTCGAAGTCGAAGATGATGAGAAGGAATTCTGAAAAAAATCTATCCACGTTAAATTCACTTGACGCAATCCAATAAAAAAATTACTTTTCCAGCGCTTTTCTGAGGAATCGTTAATCTATAAAAACCAGGAGTTAAGCATGAAGAGAAATATCCTTCTGCTATCAGTTGTATTTAGTGGTCTTGTAATTTTGAACGTAGAAACAAAGGCACAATCTACATTTGCATGCAAAGTTGATGGTGATGATTTTTCCGGTAAGGTTGCTGATGCAGTGCAAGTAAATATGGGTAAAGAAAATTTCATCCAGATACGTACTCAAAATGAAAACAAAGGTATGCACTTATATATAAAGCTTACAAAGCTAAATGCGGGACTTCCGCTAACGCTTAAGTATGTACCGCAAAGTGCGGAAAACCAAGCCGCACCGGATGCGGAAGTTATTTGGGTACCGGATCCTGAACAACCACAATGGAATACAATTGAAGGCGAATTAGTCGTTACGTCATTTGATCCGGCGAGCAAAACAATAGCCGGTAATTTTAATTTTGTTGTCGAAAAAGCCGAATATGGTTCTAAGACGAAGAAAACTCTGGAGGTTGAAGAGGGCAAATTCCAGATAGCTCAATACAAAATTGAAGAGCCGGTAAAAAAATAGTTTAATAATACTTGTTCAATCAATCCGTACAGCACTATTTTGCTGTGCGGATTTTTTTTGTTCGGCACTTAATAACAGAAAGAAGCCTAATTATAATAGTGGAGCTTTGATGAAAAGTAGAATTCTTTTTTGGGCAGTTGTAATTATTTTTTCTGTATCAACACTTAAAGCTGCCGGCGGAAAAGTAAAATCCTCCGACGGTATTGAAATTGCATATTCTGTTTCCGGTAAAGGAGAGCCAACACTTATTTTTGTTCATGGCTGGGGCTGGGATCAATCGCTTTGGAAAAAACAAGTTGCAAAGTTTTCTGCCAGGTATAAAGTTGTAACATTAGACCTTGCCGGTCATGGTGAATCGGGAAAGAAAAGAAAAAGTTATACTGTAAAAGCCTTTGCCGATGATGTTGTGTCTGTAGTAAATAAGTTGAAGCTCAACAAAGTAATTCTTGTAGGTCATTCTATGGGTGGAATAATAAATCTAGAAGTTTACCGGCAGATCAAAGATAAAGTTGTTGGAATTATTGGTGCTGATACATATCAGCTGTTCCAAAAAGGAGAGAACCCAAAGAGTGCCGAAGATTATCTAACAACTTTTAAGGAAAATTATTTAGGAAGTGTGCGCGAGTATGTTAGAACTTTGTTCCTAGAATCTGCCGATACAGCCTTTGTAGAAAACATGGTTAAAAAAATGCAAAAACTTTCGCCCGAAATTGGAATGGACATCTTTAGAAATATTTATCAATATAATTCTTTGAAAGCTGTTACTGAACTTCAGCCAAGAATTATTTCGCTTAACGGACAAAAGTTTAAAGTGAAAGAAGCGGAGAACGTTAAGGTTTTACCTAGTTTTACCTCAAAGAAAATTCTCGGAACGGGGCATTTCCTAATGATTGAAAACCCGGAACGGTTTGATGAGCTTCTGCAACAAACTATAGATGAATTAACAAGGTAGTAAATATAAGAGGGTCGCTAAGCGGCTCTTTTTTTTACCCCACATGAATTTTTAGTTTAGAAAATGATTATGCCTTCAGCTAATTTAACATCTATAAAAAGAGGTACGCGATGAAACTTCGAATTGCAATAATTATTTTTTTACCCGTCTTTCTTTTTGCACCAACTACAGATGCCTCAGTTAACCCGAAAGTAAAATCATCCGATGGAACTGAAATTGTTTATACAGCTACCGGAAGCGCGGAACCGGCATTGGTTTTTGTTCACGGCTGGAGCTGCGATAAGTCATACTGGAAAACACAAGTAGAAAAGTTTTCTTCAGAATACAAAGTGGTAACAATTGATTTAGCCGGGCATGGTGAATCCGGCACTGAGCGTAAAGATTATAGTGTGCAATTGTTCGGAAGCGATGTAGCCGCAGTTGTTAACGATTTGAAATTGTCTAAAGTTATTTTGATTGGTCACTCGATGGGCGGATCGGTTATCCTTGAAGCGGCTAAACTACTGGATAAAAAAGTAATTGGCTTAATTGGTGTTGATACATATCAAAGTTTTACTGATGATTGGTCGGCTGAACAAAAAGAAAAGTTTCTTGAACCCTTCACAAAAGATTTCAAATCAACTACGGTTGAGTTCGTTAAACAAATGTTTCCCAAAGGAGCCGATTCTGTTCTTGTAAAAAAAGTTGCTGATGATATGTCTTCCGCACCGCCGGCTGTAGCAATTAGCGCGATGAGAAATTTATTCTTTTACGATTCGCTTCCCACTTTATCCAAGTTGGAACTGCCGATAATCTCCATCAACTGTGATATGTATCCGCTATCTCTTGAAGAAAACAGAAAACATGTAAAATCATTTTCTTTTAAGCACATGAGCGGCGTTGGTCATTTTCTGGCTTTAGAAAAACCGGATGAGTTTAATAAACTCTTAAGAGAAGCAGTCCTTGAGATTATTAATGATAACGGAGTGAAAAAATGAAACGAGTTATTCTTCCCATTCTTCTTCTCGTAGTTTCTGTTTACGCGCAAATGAAAAAAGATTATCCAATCCAGCCGGTTCCGTTTACTAAAGTTCATGTTACGGAAGGTTTTTGGTTTGATAGAATGGAAACTAACCGGACTGTAACAATTCCATATTCGATTAAGCTATTAGAAGAAACCGGGCGGATGAAAAATTTTGAAATTGCCGCTAAAAGAGCCGCCGGAGATTTTTGCTCTGCTTACTATTTTGATGATTCCGATGTGTATAAAGTGATTGAAGCGGCTTCTTATTCTTTGATGCTAAAACCGGACGTAGAGTTAAGTGCTAAACTCGATAAGATGATAGAAGTAATTGGCGCTGCACAAGAACAAGACGGCTACTTGTACACAGCAAGAACTATGGGAACGAAAAAATTTGCAAAAGTAATGGGCGATAAACGCTGGCTGAATGAAGAAGGAAGCCATGAACTTTATAATGTTGGTCATATGTATGAAGCCGCGGTTGCTCATTATCTGGCAACCGGTAAAAAGAATTTTTTAGACATTGCGTTAAAAAGCGCAGAACTAGTTAGCTCTGTCTTTGGCCCTGGTAACTTACAATTGCCAACCGGGCATCAAGAAATTGAAATTGGGTTAGTTAAATTATACCGCTTAACCGGCGAAGAAGAATATCTGAAACTATCTAAATTCTTTTTAGATATGCGCGGTAAGTTTGTTAATGGAAGAAAATCTTGGGGCGAATACAACCAAGATCATAAACCGGTTGTACAGCAAGATGAAGCTGTGGGTCACGCAGTACGCGCAGCTTACATGTACAGCGGAATGGCAGACGTTGCCGCATTAACCGGTGATAAAAGTTACATTAACGCGTTAGATAAAATTTGGAACAACGTTGTTAGCAAGAAAATTTATTTAACCGGTGGAATTGGCGCTACCGGTTCATGGGAAGGTTTTGGACCTAATTACGAATTGCCAAACGCGAGCGCATACAACGAAACATGTGCATCTATCGCAAATGTTTTATGGAATCACAGAATGTTTTTGCAAAAAGGTGATGCAAAGTATTTAGACATTCTGGAACGCACACTTTACAACGCGTTGCTTTCCGGTATTGGAATGAGCGGCGATTTATTTTTCTATCCAAACGTGCTGGAGTCTTTCGGCACACACGAACGCTCAAAATGGTTTAGCTGCGCATGCTGTCCGCCAAACGTAGCCCGCTTAATTGCTTCTATTGGTAACTATGTTTATGCATCTAAGGAAAACCAGATTTACGCAAATCTTTACACCAGTAACAAATCGGAAATTGCACTCAAAAATGGCTTAGTAACACTTCAGCAAGAAACAAATTATCCTTGGAGCGGAAGCGTTAAAATTACTGTAACACCGCAAAGTGAAGAGCAAAATTTTGTTCTTAAACTTCGCACTCCGGGTTGGGCGCAAAATAAAGCAATGCCGAGCCATCTTTATACTTATGCCGATTATCCCAAAGAAAAAGTATTTCTAACTGTAAATGGAAAGCTCACTCCTCTTAATATTGATAAGGGATTTGCTTCTATCAAAAGAAAATGGAAAGCAAACGATGTAGTTGAATTAACTCTGCCGATGGAAATTAGAAGAATTGCCGCAAATGAAAAAGTTGAAGCAGATAAAGGAAGACTTGCTATTCAACGCGGACCCCTTGTTTATGCCGCAGAGTGGAAAGATAACAAAGATGGTTTTGTAAGAAACATTCTCTTGCCGGAATCAAGCAGCCTCTTAACAAAGTTTGAGGAAGGGTTACTAAACGGAGTTCAGACAATTAGTGGTAAAGCGTTTGGATATAAAGTTGATGACAAAAACAATCTTGTTAAAACAGAACAAGATTTTGTTGCAATTCCATATTATTCTTGGGCGCACAGAGGCAAAGGGGAAATGAGCGTTTGGATTGCAAAAGAAGAAAACGCTGTCCGTCCTTTGGCTGGTAAATCTCTTTTAACCGATGCAAAGATTACGGTATCGCACGGCAAGAATCCCGAGATGATTAAAGACCAAATGCAGCCTAAAAATTCGAACGATCATTCTCTTCCTTATTTTCATTGGTGGCCGAGCAAAGGTGAAAAAGAATGGATCCAAATTGATTTTGATAAACCAACAGAAGTTTCCAGTGTAATGGCTTATTGGTTTGATGACACAGGCGAAGGTGAGTGCCGCGTGCCGGAATCATGGAAAGTTTTTTACATGGAAGAAACGGGAAAGTGGCGTGCTGTTTATCCAACTATTGAAAAACCGTATGGTGTAGCTAAAAACAAATACAACGACGTAGAATTTGAAACAGTAAAAACATCGGGAATAAAAATTGAGATCCAATCGCAAAAAGATTTTGCGGGCGGGGTACACGAAATCATATTGAAATAATAAACTAAATGAGAATGGAGGAACTATGGGTATTGTAAAATCAAT
This sequence comes from Ignavibacteria bacterium, assembly GCA_027347545.1. Taxonomy (GTDB): domain Bacteria; phylum Bacteroidota; class Ignavibacteria; order Ignavibacteriales; family Melioribacteraceae; genus Stygiobacter. Next base: position 5,948 of record DAIEQT010000111.1, read on the forward strand.
TAATGATTTTTCTGCCGCTTGGAAGTATGAAAGCGGGTCAACAATCAAAATGTTTGGTAATCTTACTAACGAATCATTAAATCAAAAAGTTACTGCAGAGGGGCGTTCGCTTGGTTTTATAGCGTGGCATATTACAATAACAATCAGCGAAATGATGTCTAAAGCCGGTTTGTCTTTCGAAGGTTTTGAAGAAAACGCACCGGTACCGGCAGATGTGGAAATAATTAAGAATGAATATGAAAAGCTTTCCGCAAAAATGTTATTTCAGGTTGAAAAATCATGGAATGATGGAATGTTAAATGATGATTTGAATATGTATGGACAGGTTTGGAAGCGTGGCGATGTGCTTGGGAGCTTACTGGCTCATCAAACACATCACCGCGGACAAATGACGGTTTTAATGCGTCAAGCCGGCTTGAAAGTCCCGGGTGTTTATGGTCCTTCAAAAGAGGAATGGGCAGCTTATGGTATGGAGCCAATGCCGTAATAATTCATTATTGTAGTTTTGCCGAAAGTTCACAAAAGTTCGGGTTGAAGGCTAAGAGAGAAAGGGTGCTGCACTTATTCTTTCTCTTCCAGCCAAACCATTTGTACTGCAAGCAAATATTCGGCTTTGTCTTTTGAGGTCTTTAAGTATGAAAAATATCTTGGAAAAAATTCTTTCGATCATCCTTTTGTTTGTGGGGTTTATTAGCTGTGTAGATAAAAATGTTGAGCCGGAAAGTTTGCCTAAAGAACCGGAGTTTCTAATTAACACTCATAACGTTTGGACCTATGCATTTTATGATAGCCTCAGCGGGAAAAAAGATACGGTTTTAATAAGACCTTTGGGCGAGACAATGTATGATAACCGAATCCCCGCTTTTATTTGGCAGCTCAAATTTAAAGACTATACAGACACACATTACGTATTCATTTCTAAACATCTTGATTCGCTTAGAATAATTCCAAATTTTACTTCCTGGGAACGCTATTTCAAACTGAATATGATTTTCCCGCTGGCAGTAGGTATGAAGTGGAAAGGAGAATGGATTAATGATACGGTTCGTGTTTTGAAACAAGAAAACATTCAAACTGGCAAAACAACTTATTCCAATGCGTTCTACCTAGAAGAAAGATGGGGTGCTTTAAACGACTACGGAACAATGAACGTGTGGTACTATCCGCAAGTTGGCATACTAAAACTACACCGTAAAGGGTGGGGGTTTAGTTTTATGAACCAAACGTGGGAATTGATTCGTTTGGATAAACAATGAATATCTTCAAGACAAATTTATAGTTTAACGCATCTTCAAATAAGAAATTTGATTTTCAAGCTTATTTTTACATAAGTTCATTTGGGATTTTACAGAGGGAGGGAATAATGCTGTTGCAGTTCGTTTTACTGCTATGTACTACTTTACTTTTTGCTCAAAATCAGTTAGATGAGCTTAAGAAGAAAATTAAAAATCTACCAGACACTGTAAAGGTCGATCAGCTTACAGATTTTTGCTGGGAGAATAGAAATAAAATTCCTCAACTCGCTTTAACAAGCGGCAAAGAAGCTGCCGGCATTGCTGAATCAATTTCCGACTTTAAAAGACAGGCAGAAGCCTTAAATAAAATTGGGGTGGTATATCGTAATCTTTCCGATTATGATAAAGCTCTTAACATGTACACTCAAGCACTAATGCTTTCCGAAAAAATCAAAGACTCAATTCAAATTGCTTACTCGTTAAATAATTTAGGCGGCATTTACCGTCTTGAGGGTAATTATGAGGAGGCGCTTCGTTACATCCTGGAAGCTCTTGGAATTTTTGAGAAA
>DAIEQT010000142.1 GCA_027347545.1 Ignavibacteria bacterium
GTTAAGATTGTTAGCACGCAGATTAATTATGATTTTTATGATCGATTAGGATAAATCATAAAAAATCTTAATCATCTTAACAAATCAGCGTTCTGCTTTTTCATTTTTTCAAACTAAGACTGCTAACCTGACAGCATTGCCATATATGGCGTCTTTACAAATGCCACGTTATCCACAAAACAATCAACAGTAAAAAAACAATTTCAAACTAAGTATCTCTTCCTTATTTTTCCCGCCACTAAACAATATCAAGAGATTTCTATGAAGAAAGTTCAACTCATCCTTTTAGTTTTATTGGTTTCATTTTCTCTTAGCACAGCGCAGAATAACATAACCGTAAAAAATGCTGGATTTGAAGAAGGCGGAAACGCCTGGAAAATTTCCGGCAATGGCAAAGTGATTTTTGATGGCTCGGTTTTTCACGATGGCAGTAAAAGTGTTTCCGCCGAACATGAAGATTGGAGCAAAACTCAAATTGCATCCGAAGAAGTAACTCTAAAAGTTGGGCATATATATAGATTAAGCGGTTGGGCAAAAGCTGAATCGGGTTACTCAAATAATTATGATCAATATCCAACACCGGTTGCGGCTTGCATAACAATGGAATCATTTCCATTTACAAATAGTTCACCGGCTGTTGGTGCAACTAGCGATTGGAAAAAACTCGAAGTTATGTTTGTCGCACTAAAATCAACAGATAAAGTTTGTTTGAATTTCGGATACAACGGAAACGCGAAAGGAAAAGTTTGGTTCGACGATATTCAACTTGAAGAAGTAACGGACATCTCGCAATACATTCCGGTGGAAACTGTACGCTGGCAAGGTCCGGCATTCCGTTACGAAGATAAAGGCTGGATATTTGTTCACATTGAAGGAAAACCATATCAGCGCGGATATCAATATGGATATTTACTTGCCGAAGAAATCAAAACATTCATAGAGAAATTAGCTGTAAGCGCAAATGCGGGCGATCCGGCTGCTGCGTGGCGGCAAAGCAGATTTGGAACTGACGCAACATTTCTGCGCAAGTATGATGAAGAATATTTAACCGAGATGAAAGGAATTGCAGATGGCGCTGCAAAAGCCGGCGCAAAAGTTTTTGACCGCGCTGTAGATTTTCTTGATATAGTTGCAATCAATTCTTCAGTTGATTTAGATTATCTGCAAGGCGCATTGAATGTAACTCCTAATCCGCTTACCGGAAAATCTTTTCTTGCAAACGAAGATGAACTGAATTTACCGGAGCGGCTTCACAAATGTTCTTCGTTTCTTGCAAACAACTCTGCTACAAAAGACGGGAAAATTGTTTTCGGTCAGCTTTTTATGTGGGGCGGCTACACCGGCTATCATTGGAATGTTATTGTTGATGTTGTTCCAACGGAAGGAAACAGATTGGTGTATCAAACATTCCCGGGCGGGATTCATTCCGGTTCAGATTTCTATATGAACTCTGCCGGAATAATGATTGGCGAAACTACTGTTCAGCAAACTCCTTACAACGCAGATGGAATTCCTCAATCAAATAGAATCCGCAAAGCAGCACAGTATGCAAACAATGTTGATGATGTTGAAAGAATTATGACAACTAAAAACAACGGTATGTACACAAACGATTGGTTGATTGGCGATGTAAAGAAAAATGAAATTGCTATTCTTCTTTTAGGAACAAACAAGTGGAAGTTGTGGAGAAGCAGCAAGAAGGATTGGTATAACGATGCGAAAGATTTTTATTGGAGCGATAACAACAACAAGGATTTAGAAGTTAGAAAGGAATACATATCAAATCCGGATGACGCGCCGAGCGATATAATTTTTCGTCCCGTTAACCGCGATATAGCCTTCTGGAATTTCTATCAGCAAAACAAAGGTAACATTGATTACCAAGCAGGAATTAATTTATGGAATTCCTCTCCTATAAACCGTCCGCACGCTTGCGATGGAAAAGTTACAACTTCGGAAATGGCTGAGCAGATGGTATTTCTGCTTCACAATGGAAAAGTAACATTGCGCGAACAAATGGTTGGTGAAAACGGAAGAATGCCCGATTTGGTAAATGCAGTTCCAAGATTAACATTAGGTTATGCGGCAGCATCGCCAATTTATATTGCCGAAAAGCTGAAAGAGTTAAAAACTAAAACCGTTCAGCAACAGAAAATTTTTGCCCCTGCTTCAAATTATTCTGAAGCGAAAGAGGTTTATTCATTTGATAAAGAAACCTTGTGGAAGGGAACTGTTTATCCAGCGAGCGAAAAAGAAAATTGGTTTGTAAGCGGAACAGCTGCATACTACAATTTGCTGAAGCAATTACCAGATGATGCTGAGCGCGCTTTCAATTATACTAAAGATGAATTGACAGAATTGAATTACAGATTGCTTTACACTATCTCAAAAGAAGGAGCAGTTGAACCGCTTAACGCAAAGACTGTTTACGATAAGTATAACAATTATCAAATTCCTAGAATCAAAGCAACGTACTTGCTGCATCAGCTTAGGTTAAAACTTGGTAACAAAACCTTTTCTGTTGTAATGAACAAGATTCATGAGCAATACAGAGAGAAGAATATCAAAACTGAAGATGTGCTTGCTACTATCGAGAAATTGTGCGGCGAAGAAACTAAGGAACTTGCTTTGCAATGGCTAAACCGGAGCGATGTTCCAAATGTTAACTTTAGTGCCGCTGTGGAGAAATCGGCTGATGGTTACAAAGTAAAATTGAACATCAACCAAACCGGAACAGATTACAAATTCTTTACAACTGTTGCTTTTGATTTTGCAAAGGAAAGAGTTGTAAAAATCGTTGAGGTACAAGAATCTAACCAAACTATAGAACTGACATTTAAAGAAAAACCGCTGAAAGTTATTTTGAATTACGGAAATGATATTCCGGTGCAGAGAAAAAATTTCTACACCTACCAAAACCTGTTCGATGATTTTGCTAACATTCTGATTGTTTACGGCACAAACCAGCAAGTTGAAGCGAATCATACAATTGCGCTCCGCTACCAAAAAGTAATTGCAGATAGATTTACCGAAGTGTTCTCCCCGATAAAGAAAGATGGAGAGGTAAATGAAAAAGAGTTAGCCGAAAATGATTTGGTAATCCTCGGTTCGCCAACAGAAAATAGTTTGGCAAGAATCATCTGCGAGAAACTTGGCGTTGAAACCGGCAAATATTTCTTTAAGTGGCTGGGCACAACCTATAACTATAATAACGATGGTTTGTATGTAACTTTTCCAAATCCGTTCAACGAAAAGAAAACAGTTTATTTGTTTTTAGCTAACAGCGCACAAGAGTTATATCAAATGACTAAGCGCCATCAGCCCGCTCCGGCGTGGGCTTTGTTTAAGGGTGATAAAATTGTGAAAAGAAGTTACCACACTGTGGATGAATTAGAAACAACGATAAATTAGAGAAACAAAAAGCAAGCAGCATGTGCCCGCTAATTCAAACGGGCGCATGTTTTTTCCAATTAATAGCAAACAATTCAATTGCTTCATTAGAAATGTTAACCTTTGTGAAAAGTTCTTGGGGAAAACGAACCGGATTACCACCTTTTATTTAACTCATTCTTTGGATATTATTGTGCCACTTTTCTTTAGGAACAAGATTTAAGAATCCAGTAAAAAGGTACAAGATAGAATGACAGACAAAATAATCAGCAGATTTAATCCAAAGATGCTATTCTCATTTTTCGTTTTACTTTTCACGGTTTCCATTCTAGCGCAGCAAAAAGCAATAGTAGCTAAAGCCGGCGCTTCATCCATCTCAAAGGAGGAGTTTACAAAACGATTCGAGCTTTCACCTCATCCGCGTCCTGATAAAAACTTTGATTCAACTCAGATTAAAAAGGATTTTCTTAAAACCTTGATTGCCGAAAAGCTATTAGCACAAGAAGCAGTTAAGAACGGATTTGATAAGACAAAAGAATTTACAGATGCATATAATTTTATGCGCGATTTCTACTTGCGCGATATGCTTTATACCAAAGAAGTTAAAAGTAAAATTGTTGCTCCGGACTCCGAAATAGTTATCGGGAAGAATAGAATTAGAAAAACCATTAACACAAAATTTATTTTTTCTACTGACGAAGCAGAAATAGTAGGAATAGCAAATGCGCTAATAAATGGTGCTTCGTTCGATTCCATACTGGTAACACGCCCGGAAAAGGATGAGCAAAAAAATGCCGCGGAAGTAACTTTTGGTACGATGCATAAGAAAATGGAAGATGCAATTTTTAGCTTAGCCCCCGAACAATTAACGCCGGTTATTGAGCTTAAAGAAGGCTGGTACATCTGCAAAGTTTATTCCGTCTCAATCAAAAATTCTTTAGATGATAAAGATATCCGTAAAGTTAAGCGTGTGGTAGAAGACAGAGTAGAAGATAAAATCTATCAAGAATTTTATAAGAAATTTTTCAAAGGAATTGTTGTTAATGCAGATAGAAAATTGTTCAACTCGCTTTACGAAGCGATTGATGTTTTTCTGAAGGGAAACAAGAATACACTTATTCCCAACAAAGGTAAGTTTACCATTTACGAAACAGAGATAACGAAAATTAGAAAGCTATTAACCGAGAAGGACTTAGCAGCATCGTTTATTAAATTTGAAAAAAATCCAGTAACGTTAAGCGGGTTTTTAGATTACATGAACCTAGCCGGCTTCGATTTTCTCCGCACAGAAAGCGGATACATTAAACGCCGGCTGAACAGCTACATTTCAAACTATATACAAAATCAAATAGTTGCTCGCGAAGCATTAAAGCGTGGTTATGATAAATTGCCGGAAGTAGCGGACGATATGAAAATTTGGAAAGACAATTATTTATCCAACATGATGATGAAACAAAACTTCAAAGCACAAGCTGTTTCGGACGAAGAGGCATACTCATTCTTTTCTAAAAACAGCGGTATTATACCTAAACCGGACGAAGTAAAATTCACTAAAATTGTTTCGGATGATCTTGATGTAATTCAGAAAGTTTTAGAAGGAGCCGAAAATGGTGAAGATTTTTCTAAAATGAAAAAAATCTACTCAAAAACAGAAAATACTGAAGAGGAAGAAAAATATCATCCGCTTAACCAGCAAGGCGATTTGTGGAAAGCACTCGGCAGCATGAAAATTGGCGAGGTTTATGGTCCGCTAAAACTTGAAGATGGGTTTGCCGTTATTAAGCTAATTGACAAAAAAGAAGGCAAGAAAGAACAAATAGAATCTTTTGAAGAAGCTAAGCCGCAACTGAAAGGTATATTGCAAACAAAAAAAATGTACAATGATCTGGAAAACACTACAGCAAAACTTGCCGTTGATAAAAATATTCAGATCAACGAAAAGGTTCTGCAATCAATAAAGGTAAATATGCTGAACATTATTGTTTACCGCCGTTTTGGATTTGGCGGACAGCAGCTTGCAGTTCCTTATGCGCCAAATTTTTCCAGCTGGTTTGAAAAATATGAAGAACTAAAGAAACTTCTTTCGTTATAACATGATTGAAAAATTCAAAAATCAGTTCCGAACATTTTACTTTTCCATTGCAGCAATTACTCTGCTTGCAGTAACTGTTATTGTGTTTATGTCGTTTTGGGGAAATGGACTTTTCCAGCCCAACCCGTCAGCGCAAAAAATATATTTTGCAGACAACATTTCTCCAACACACCAAATGTTAATTGATAAGTTCAATAAAGAACATGCCGGAAAAATAGAGGTTGTTCCAATCGATTTACCGTTTGAAAAATTTAGCACTAACGAAAGAAAAGAACTACTTATTAGATACTTACGCAGTAAGAGCGATAGGATTGATGTTTTTTCTGTTGATCAAATTTGGGTGCCCCGGTTTGCAAAATGGACCGAACCGTTAAACCGGTATATAAATCAATTGCAGCGTGAGCAAATTATTGAGCCGGCGCTTAAAACTTGCTATTATAAAAACAATCTTGTTGCACTTCCGAGCTACTTTGATTTGGGTATGCTGTACGTAAATACAGAACTGTTAAAAAAACAACCTAATTTTAATTCCATTAGGAAAGAACTTGATAATTCTATTTCATGGGACCGCTTTATAGAACTTGGGCTAAATCTAAATTTGGGAAAGAAGCCATTTTACCTTTTCCCGGCTGATGATTACGAAGGATTGATGTGCAGTTTTATAGAACTACTGGAGAGCCAAAGCAGTAAAATTTTTGATGGTGATACAATAAAAATTCAAACTCTGGCAGCAGAAAAAGCATTGCGGTTATTAGTCGATCTTGTAAATAAACACCGCCTTTCGCCCCAATCCGTTTTGGATAGCAGAGAAAGCGAATGTTACCGCACATATATTTACGACGATGGGGTTTTTCTACGCGGCTGGTCCGGTCTTGATGTTTGGTACAAAGACAATATTGGTCCGCAAGATGTTTCCCGGAAGTATTCAATAGTTCCGCTTCCTCATTTTAAGAATGGCAAACCGGTAAGTATAATTGGAGGCTGGAACATGATGCTTTCAAAATATTCAACTAACAAAAATGAGGCGGTCGAGTTTATAAAATTTATGATTAGTGAAGGAGCGCAGAAACTATTATTTGAAAAGGGTGGCTATCTTCCGGTGAATAAAAATCTGTATGAGAACAAAAGTTTCTTGGCAGCCTATCCGGAAATAGCATTTTATGAAAGAATAATTAATACAGGCGTTCACCGTCCATTTTTAGATAAATATACAAGGTGTTCCGACGTTATTGCGCAC
>DAIEQT010000144.1 GCA_027347545.1 Ignavibacteria bacterium
CATTCACAAACAAACGCCACGGAAAATTTGTTATGTTAATATCCGTCGCCGGATATCCGCCGCTTCCATCATTCGGGTTTTTCGCTTCAACGTTAAGTATGAATGTTAATGGTAAACTTCCCTTCATCAATCCGCCGGAAAGTTTAAGAACTTCCATCGCGTTAAAATCTTTGATTGATCTTTTGTTCTTAACATCAATTCCGGCAAGCTGATAATTAGTAGCTGAGCCGATTTTATATTTCAACCGGGATATGTTGCTAATCGTCTGCAATACGCTGCATGCAGAAACAGCCAGTACAGACAAGAGAACCAAGAAAAGACTTTTGCTCAATCTCTTTTTCATGAGATTCTTGCTTCCTCAATTTTTTTGATAATCATTTCAGCAACACGAAGGGCTTTCAAACCATCCTTTCCGCTTACAATTGGTTTCTTATCATGCTGAATTGAGTTTATGAAATATTCCAGTTCAAGTTTGAGAGCATTAATTTCTTTTACTTCCGGCTGTTCATAAACTACTAACTTTTTCTTTTCGCCAATTCCCATTTCACCAAAGTTGATGAACGGGTTAGGCGGCATCTTTTCCGGATTTACCAAGCGGTACACTTCTGTGGTGCCGGAATTGAAATCCAATGAAAGATAAGCGTCACGCTGAAACATTCTCATCTTTCGCATTTTCTTCTGAGAAATTCTGCTTGCGGTTACATTGGCAACTGCGCCATTCTCAAATTCAATGCGTGCGTTGGCGATATCAATCTGATCTGAAACAACAGCAACTCCACTGGCGTTAACATTTTTCACTTCGCTGTCAATCAAGCTCAAAATTATATCAATATCATGAATCATTAAATCGAGAACAACCGCAACATCAGTCCCGCGCGGATTAAACTGCGCAAGCCTATCTGTTTGAACAAACAAAGGATTGAGTTCATATTTTTCTAAAGCAAGCAGCGCCGGATTAAACCGCTCTATATGACCGACTTGAAAAACAAGTTTCTTTTCTTCCGCTTCCTTAACCAATTCTTCAGCTTCCCAGATTTGAGCTGTTATTGGTTTCTCAACAAAAACATGTTTGTGTTTTTCAAACGATTGCTTGACCAGCTTATAATGTGCGCTTGTTGTAGCAACAATATCAACCGCTTCAACTTCCGCAAGCAATTCATCAAGTTCCTTAAATGCTTTTACACCAAACTCAGTTGCAACTTCCTTAGCTCTTTCAAAATCTAAATCATAAATGCCAACAAACTCACATTGTTCAACTTCTCTAAATAGTTTTGTATGAATTTTACCAAGATGACCGGTTCCAACAACACCGGCTTTAATCTTTTTCATAACGCTCCGGTTCTAATTTTTGCGAATCCAATAATTTTATTGTAACCGCCTTTCTCCTGCGATTCATAATACAGAAAGATAAAATATTCATTCTCTGTCTCGAAGAAATTTCCTTCGAGAATTTCCCAATCAGCATTCGTAATTTTGTCTCCGTTGATATCAGCCGCCACATATTGATATGCGTGAACACCTCGCTTTAACGGAACCGAAATATTCATCATTCCCTTGTCATCATACATTTCATATTCCGGAAGAAGTCTCCAACCATTGAAAGAACCGGTAAGGAAAATTGGTTTGGTTACAGTCTCAGGAGCTTTCAGTTTGAAGACGACATTCTGGTAATCGGCATTAGCGTTTTTGAAATTCAGCAGAAGCGATGAGCCGTTGAAATCGCGAGGATGCTTAGTAAACAAATCCGATTGATCGAACTCGCCGAATCTTGCATCAACAGTTGGCGTTGGGTAATTGGAAAGATTGCGTGTATCAATCTGCCGGTATTCATTTCCCGGTCTTAAATTTCTCGCTATGAAAGAAAACTTTCTTCCAGCATCCCATTCATAATATCTTTCTTGCGTGTTTGTGTTCCGGTCAACAACAATCGGACTCGAAATCATTCTATTCTTAACAATTTCAATTTTGCGGACGTTAGCAGATATCAGAGAATCGGGCAAAGTAAAATTTGTTTTGATGGTGAGGGTTCTTCCAAGATTTGCTTTATCACCATAACTGCCTTGCATTGTTTCCCGCATAATTTGCACATTAAGTTGTACATCTGCATTAATAACAAAAAACTTTTGTGCTGCGTAAACTAAATTTTTGTTTTGAGAGTCCGTTATGAAGAACATCCACTTACCCGAGAACGGGAACTGAACATTGTTGTTAGGAAATGTTCCAGTGTAATGATAGCGTGCGCCGACGACTCCACTTGGAATTTTATCCAGCCATAAATTGTATTCGGCGTTATACAAAGGATTTTGTAGGAACTGATTTTCGTAGGGCAGCCAATTATCATCACAATATTTGAATTGGATTATTAGATTGGGATAAAAAGTGGACTGAACATCAAAATCAATTGTAATAGATTTTTCACCTTCCAAAGAGTAATCAATTACCGGGAATGATGTTTCATCGCTGCCGGCGTAAACCCGCAGACTTTTAATCTCAAACTCGGCACTAGAAGGATAAACTAATGCGGGAAAAAGAAAAGCAAAAAAAAATATTAATAAGAACTTCTGAAATAAAGCACTCCTCTTTTCAACCAACTTGCATCCAAGAATTATATTATTGAAGCGGGATGAATTATTTGTAAGTTGAAAAGGCTCCGGGTAATTCCCCAATTTTTTCATTAATAAATCTCCACGCATTTAACTGCATTGAAAGGAACAAAAATATTATAGGTTAGTTCTTCTCTTTTGGCTTCAAGAAGTAAGCCTTCTTCGTAAACTTCTGTTAACAGTCCGGTCTTAAAAACTATTTCATAAAAAGCCGGATGTTCGCTTTTCCCTGGCGTTCCGTAAACAACTCCATAGTTTTCATTCATCGTGATGTTTAAGGTTTTGCCGACATGCTTTTGCCAATCCATTTTCATTTTAATGCCTCTTTCGGTTGGATTTTGTTGTAATTGCATTCGAAAAGTATCTAAAAATGAAGTGTTAATCCAATTAAGGATTGTTTGCGTTTGAGGTAAAAAATAATGCCGGTATTAAATGGTACGGAAATTTGAGGTTGTGAGAAAGAAGATCAAGATCATGATTAAGAGTAAGATTAAGAAAAAAATCAAGAGTAAGATTATGAGTAAGAGTTTTTCGTGCTCATGCTCTTGCTCATGCTCATAATCTTAATCTTTTTCTGTAGTTTATTTCTGATAAACAGTAACATCGCCGCCGGAAGTTTCCAAACGGAGAACCGGACCGCCGCCGTTAAATTCAGCAATCAGTTCACTGCGTTTAACTTTTGTTGATTTGGAATTTGGAAAATTGCAGTCAATACCTCCGCCGGTTGTTTCCAAGTGTACTTTGGCTTTGAAATCAGAAGGCAATTTTGCGCTGATATCGCCGCCGGAAGTTTCTGCTTCAATTCCTTTATTAACGCCGGTGTATTCAATCACTATATCTCCGCCGGAGGTTTCTGCAAAAAGTCTTCCATCCTTCTGCTGAATTTGAATATCTCCACCGGAAGTTTCTGCTTTTACATCACCAACAACAGCTTTGCAAACAATATCGCCGCCGGAAGTTGACAACAACATATTTCCATAATGTTCCGTTAGCTGAATATCTCCGCCGGAGGTTTCCGCATTTACTTTGCCGTTAAGTTTAACAAGAGTAATATCACCGCCTGATGTATCAAATTTGAATCCGCCGGTAATTCCCCTAACATAAATATCGCCGCCGGAAGTTTCTACATGAGCATTGTACTTTGCCGGAACAAAAGCATCAACTTTTATTCTAATATTGCTTCCGAACCAGTTCCAAAACGAATCTTTTCTTTTGATAATAACACGAACAACATCTCCGTCTTGAAAAATATCATATTTTAATTTGGAAGCAGCTTTGTCATTCCCGGAAATCTTAACGTAAACTTCTTGTTTATCCCAGCTTGCGATTTTCACATCCGCGCCAGATGCATCAACAAAAAAGTTCTGGTAATCTTTCATCTGAAACGTTTTCTCTTTTAACACTTTCAAATCTTCGGCGTAAGCAAATGAAGATAGAAACGCCAAAGTGCCCAGAAGCATTAAAGCCCGCTTGCTAAATAATTGGTAATTATTCATTGTTACTCCAAGTTGTTCTTGTTTTCTGGTTGTTTAGACTTGCTACCCGTCCATTTTGTTACATGAGCCGGTAAAATTTTTCCTCTTTCTTTTTATATTGGGCTCAACAAATTGAGCGGTAATGCTGAAGTATTTAATTGTTTTTGTTGGTTCCGGTATTGGGGGCGGCTTGCGTTTCTGGCTTTCGTCTCTGGTGCACAAGCACTTTCCCCCTTTCTTCCCTCTCGGAACTCTTATCATAAATATTTTAGGAAGTTTTATACTTGGCTACATGATTTTTGGTCTTGATGAAAAAGAACTGATTAGCCCATCCGTTAAATTGTTTATCGGCATTGGCTTCTGCGGCGGATTTACAACCTTTTCCACTTTCTCATTAGAAACTTTTAATCTCATTCGAAATTCCGAATTTCTATTTGCGGGAATAAATATACTGGCAAGCGTTCTGGTTTCTTTGCTAGGCGTCTATTTAGCTTACTTGGTAACGAGGTGATTATGAAAATTGAAGGCGAAGCAAAACTATTAAGAATTTTTGTTGGCGAAGCCGACAAACTTGCTCACGTTCCGGTGTTCGAGAAAATTGTTTATGAAGCAAGAAAGAATAATCTTGCCGGGGCAACTGCTTACAAAGGGATTATGGGCTTTGGCGGAAACAGCCGCATTCACTCGGCTAAAATTCTCAGACTATCCGAAGATTTGCCTATGGTAATTGAAATTGTTGACGAGCAGAAAAAGATTGAAGAGTTCATTCCTTTTGTAGAGCAAATTTTTGAGGAAGCTAACTGTGGCGGACTCATCACTATGGAGAAAGCTGAAATTATTAAATACACTACTAACAAATAAAGATGAGTTCCTGAGTGCCTAAGTTCCTAAGTACATTAGTTATAATTATAGTTCTTGCCGGTAATAGTTTTGCGCAAAACAGTTACAATCTCCAGCAGTTTAAAAATGAATCTCTGGATTTTATAAAACAGCCTACAAAATGGGAAAGCAACGACTGGCTTAAACTTGGGCTTGTTGGCGCGGCTACTTTTTTAGCTATGCAAGCAGATCAGCCTGTGCGTGATGAGTTTATGAAGGATAGAAGTTTCAACAAAAGCGTTCCTATTGAGTTCGGCAGAATGTGGGGCGAAGCGTACACACCCATTGCAGTTGCCGGAGCTTTTGGTCTGCACGGCTTGCTCGCCAAAGATAACTCAACAAAAAAAATTGGCTACGAAATAATACAAACCACAATTTATGCCGGAGCAATTACTACTGCTCTTAAACTTGCACTTGGACGCGCACGTCCATTTACCGATAAGGGCTCTAAATCTTTTGGTACTTGGTCTTTTCTGGATGATAGTTTTCATTCGCTTCCTTCCGGACATACAACAATCGCGTTTTCTGTTTCTACTGTTCTCGCAAAAAACGCTAAATCTGATTTAGTAAAAATCCTCTGCTACGTTCCGGCGGCTCTTACTGCTCTCTCTCGTGTTTACCAGGACAAGCATTGGGTTTCAGATGTATTTCTTGGTGGAATCATTGGTTATGCTGTTGGCGATTGGGTTACTTCCAAACATGAAGAAAATGAATTGATACAGATTTCTTCACCGCAGCAAATCTCAATCGTAATACCGCTTAATTAGAATCTGAGGTTACACACATTGTGATTTCTTAGTGTCCCCGCCTGCTAAAGTATACTCTACGTGGCGGGCAGGCTAGTGTCTTTGCGGCTAAAAAATTTGAACCACAAAGACACTAAATCACCAAGTTTCACTAAGAAGAAATCATAAAATTAAACTCATGCGAAACTTTAGTTACTAATTCACTTTACACAAAAGTTTATCTCTGTGCAACTCTGTGACTTCTCTGCGGCACTCTGTGTAATGAAAAACAAAAAAAAATCA
>DAIEQT010000160.1 GCA_027347545.1 Ignavibacteria bacterium
AAGACGCCGGGACAAAATTATTTAGCTTTATTTGCCCCAACTTAAAAGACATCGCCAAATACGCCAGGGTTTCAGATTATGCATATAAAACAATGAAGAAACTGCTTCCAGGTCCATACACTTTTGTTCTGCCCGCAGCCAAAGAAGTTCCTAAAAAATTATGGACGAAGCGCGAGACAGTTGGAATACGTGTGCCCGACCATAACATCGCCTTGGAGTTAACTAAAGAACTTGGAAATCCAATTGTTAGCACAAGTGTTACAAAGCGAAATGGCGACCTGCTCTACAATGCGGAAGAAATTAAATTGATTTTTGAAAACCAGGTTGACTTAATGCTTTCCGTTGGTCCTTTGGATGGAGAGCCTTCCAGTATAATTGATTTAAGCCGCGAGGAACCGGAGGTTTTACGCGAAGGCGCTGGAGATGTAAGCTATTTTTATTGAGCAGTTAGTATTTAGTAGTAAGTATTGAGTACATAGACAAAAGAGGCTGGTAAATACCAGCCTCTTTTTTTACACTATTCTCTATAAGAAATAGTCGCAGAAGCTTGTCTTGCTGCTAACAAAGTAATTTCTGCTATGTTAACGTGTGCTGGACGGCTGGCGCAAAAAACTACTGCATCGGCAACATCATCGCCAGTGAGAGGAGTTAAACCCTTGTAAACATTCTTTGCTTTTTCCGGGTCGCCTAAACGAATATTGCTAAAGTTTGTTTCTACAAGACCGGAATCAACAGTGCTTACCAAAATATTTTTATCAATAACATCCATTCTAAGTGATCTGGTTATTGCATCAACAGCATGCTTTGTTGCACAGTAAACCGCGCCCTTAGGATAAGCTTCCCGTCCGGCAATTGAGCCGATGTTAATAATGTGTCCAAACTTTCTTTCAATCATTCCAGGCAATATTGCGTTTGCAACAAATAAAACACCTTTCACATTTGTATCAATCATTTCATCCCAGCCGGTAGGGTCATCTTCATGAAATTTATTTAACCCAAGAGCAAGGCCCGCATTATTTACTAATACATCAATGGCTTTCCATTCTTCGGGCAGATTGCTTACTGCTTTCAGAATTTCTTCTCTGTTCCGCACATCGAGTTTGAAAGCGTGTGCTTTCACCCCAAATTTTTCGATAATATCTTTCGCAACTTCTTTAACTATCTCAACTCTTCTTGCACTAATAATAACATTGGCACCTTCTTTAGCAAAGGCATACGCGCATGATTTGCCGATTCCGGATGAAGCCCCGGTTATGAAAACTATCTTTCCCTTCAATGATTCCATCAAATCCTCGAATTTTTGATATGCAAATTCCAAATCTTGGCTCTCAAAGTCCAATTTATAAAATCGGAAGTTTTATTTCGATATAACGTCTAAAATTATTAATTTGCTTCAAAAATTTTATCATCCCAAAAACTAATACGATTGGAACCGACAGAATTACTCGAAAAAACTGTTAATACAAAAACGGCTTGTTACCATTGCGGTGATGAATGTCCGGACAATTCCATTAAACTCAATGAGAAAGTTTTCTGTTGTAATGGTTGTAAAACTGTTTTTGAGCTTCTTGATGAAAACAATCTTTGTAATTACTATTCGATTGATAAGAACCCCGGCGCAACACGTAAATATCATACAAAACGCAATTATGATTTTCTTGACGATCACGATCTCAAATTAAAACTCATAGATTTTTCAAACGATGTAAAAACCAACGTAACGTTTGATATTCCTCAAATGCACTGCAGTTCTTGCATCTGGATTTTAGAAAACTTATACAATCTCGATAGCGGAATCATTTCTTCCAAAGTAAATTTTCTTCAAAAGAAATTATTTATCACCTATCTCGAGAAAACAACTTCTTTGAAAAAGATTGTAGAGCTGCTCGATGCAATCGGTTACGAACCATTGCTGAATCTTGAGGACAAGAAAGAAGAGAAAAGTAAAAGCGAGTATAAAAGTCTCTACTACAAAATTGGGATTGCCGGTTTTTGTTTCGGCAATATTATGCTTCTCAGCTTCCCAGAATATTTATCTATCAATGTTGCCCAGCATGTGGAGCTTAAAAAGATTTTTGCTGTTCTAAACATAATTCTCTCTCTTCCGGTTTTCTTTTATAGCTCGAGCGATTATTTTATTTCAGCCTGGAAAGGCTTACGGAAACGAATTGTTAATATTGATGTTCCCCTCGCACTTGGAATTTTAGTTCTTTTCCTCCGAAGCCTAATTGATATTGCTTTTCTAAATGGTCCCGGCTTTTTGGATTCGTTAGCCGGACTTATTTTCTTTTTACTTATCGGAAAGCTCTTCCAAAATAAAACTTACGAGACACTAAATTTTGAGCGCAACTATAAATCATATTTTCCAATTGCTGTTACAGTTCACAAAGGAAATAAAGAAACAACCATTCCGGTTGAAAAGCTTGTAGTTGGCGAAAGAATAATCGTTCGCAACAGCGAATTGATTCCAGCCGATTCAATATTGATAAAAGGCAATGGAAACATTGATTACAGTTTTGTAACCGGCGAAGCTATTCCGGTAGACAAAAAAAATGGCGAGATGATTTACGCCGGAGGCAAGCAAGTTGGCGGCGCTATTGAGATTGAAACAATCAAAGAAGTTTCGCAAAGTTATCTAACTCAATTATGGAACAGCAAAGCATTTAAGAAAGAAAGTATAAATGAAGAATCGGGAATAACGTCTTTCTCTAACACTGTGAGCAAGTATTTTACTTTTGGCGTAATAGTGCTTTCAATTGCTGCCGGTGTAATTTGGTCATCAAACTTAACATTGGCATTTAACGCTGTTACTGCTGTCTTAATAGTTGCTTGTCCTTGCGCGCTTGCATTGTCAACTCCGTTTACTTTAGGCAACACATTAAGAATTTTCGGTAAGAATAAACTTTACTTAAAACATACTCACGTTGTAGAATCACTCGCTTCTATTGATACGATTGTATTTGACAAGACCGGAACGATTACTGAAAACGGGGCAGCTAATGTAAAATTTATTGGTAGAGAATTATCGAAAGAAGAATTAAGCTATATCAAATCAACAGTAAGAAACTCTACTCATCCGTTAAGTTTGGCGATTTCGAATTTCATGCAAGAAGAGAAGATTCTTTCTCCGGATAAATATAGCGAGCAGCCAGGAAAAGGCATCGAAGCTGTATTTGGAAAGGCAACTATCCGTGTTGGCTCAAAACATCTTGTTGATGAACAGAAGGCTGACGAAAATCTCTCTACAAAAGTTTTTGTTTCTATTAATGATGAAGCGCCTGGTTATTTTGAAATAACTAACAAGTACAGAGAAGGTTTAAGCGAACTGATTTCCAACTTAGAAAACAAGTACAGCCTTGCTCTCCTTTCCGGCGATAATGAAGGTGAAAAAGATAATCTCAGAAAATTCTTCGGCTACGATAACGAACTTCACTTCCGCCAATCGCCTCACGATAAGCTTAGTTTTGTTGAAGAACTCCAAAAGAAGGGTAAAAAAGTTTTAATGTTTGGCGATGGATTGAACGATGCCGGTGCTTTGAAGCAGAGCAACATCGGGCTCTCAATTTCCGACGATACCAATAATTTTTCTCCCGCTTGCGATG
>DAIEQT010000161.1 GCA_027347545.1 Ignavibacteria bacterium
ATGCGATAAAGTATTCCATAAAAGATGGCGGAGTAAAAACCGGAAGCGATCCCTTAAATTTGTGTGTCGCAGCTCTAATTTTTGCTCTATCTTCTGTGGCAAATGTTTCCTCCAACTCTTCGAATATTTTTGGACTATTATTAATAAAAATATTAGCGAGCTTTATAAGCATTTTAGAATCGCCATTAAAATAATCTAATGCGGATTGCAAGATAATTGTTAAATCCAATTCCAAATTATTTTCTTTTGTAAGAATTAACCCAACAGAAAAGAAAGAATGAATTATCTTAAACAATTCCTTCGGGCGAATCGGTTTGGAAACATATCCATCCATTCCTGCCTGGATACATTTATCTTTGTCATCTTTCATTGCACGGGCAGTAAGAGCAATAATTGGAACATGCTCTTTTGTTTCTTTTTCTCTAATTGTACGCGTTGCGGTAAAGCCATCCATTACAGGCATCTGAATATCCATCAGTATCAAATCGAAACCTCTGTTAGCGTGGAAGTTAACCGCCTCCAGACCATTTCTAACTATTGTTACTTTATGTTTTTTCTTTGTAAGAAGTTCGTAAAGAATTTCTTGATTGATCTCATTATCTTCTGCAACAAGAACATTTAGCTGTGGCACATCATATTCTTCTTCAACTTGCAGATGCTCTGTTAATTCTTCTGCTACATTAATCAATTTATTATCTGTCCGCTGCCGTTTGAATAATACAGACTGAATTGTTTCCAAAAGCTCTGAGTGGCTGAACGGTTTTGTGTAAAACGCATCTATCCCTAACTGATTTGCTCTATCATAATCCGAAATGCTGTGAGACATCGTGATCATAATGATAGGCAAATCTTTCAAGTCGTTATCTTTTTTTAGAGTTTCGACAACAGTAAAACCATCTATTCCCGGCAGACGAATATCGAGAAAGAGCAGTTGATAAGGTTTGTTGCTGGAAGACTCTTTTTTCAACTTGACAAGAGCATCTTCTCCGCACGTTACAATTTTAGGTTTCATTCCCCAATTAGAAAAGATTTCATTCAGCAGTTCGGTTGTTAATGGATTATCATCAACAATCATAACAGGCAAACCTTTTAACGCCTCTATTTTAAACCCCATTGGGTCGGATTTTTCTGAAATCTTAAACGGAATAACAAAATGAAAATTTGAACCTTTGCCCGGTTCGCTTTCAACCCAGATGCGTCCGCCAAAAAGATTAACAAGCGAGGAAGAAATAGCAAGCCCCAAACCTGTTCCGCCAAATTGCCGCGATATGGAACTATCCGCTTGCTCAAAAGATTCGAAAATTAATTTCTGCTTCTCCTTTGGTATTCCAATACCTGTATCTGCAACAGTAAAGTGCAAATTGATTTTTTCTTCTTCGCGGCTTTCTTCTTTAACTCTAAGAATTACGCTGCCGCGTTCTGTAAATTTTAACGAATTGCCGATAAGGTTTGTTAGTATTTGCTGTAAGCGAAGGTTATCTCCAATTAATATTTCGGGTATTGCGTGATCAAGGCTGTAGAGTAATTCAATACCTTTGCTGAATGCGCGCCAACCGAATGGTTTAAGTATTGAAGCCAATTCATTTCGAAATGAAAATTCAACTTTGTTCAGTTCCAATTTACCGATTTCAATTTTTGATAAATCGAGAAGGTCGTTAATTATAACAAGAAGAGATTCTCCTGAAGTTTTTATGTTTTGTATAAACCGTTCTTGATTTTTATTTACCGCAGTATCTGCAACTAATTCCGTCATCCCAATAATTCCGTTAAGCGGGGTACGTAGTTCGTGGGAAATATTTGCAAGGAATTTGGATTTAGTGCGGTTTGCCTCTTCTGCCTGTTCTTTAGCTTGCATCAACTCTTGTTCATACTTTTTTTGAAGAGTTATATCTCTTGCAATACCTACGAGCGCAACGATGTTTCCTTTTGCATCTTTAACTTGAGAAGTTGAAAGGAAGACTGGGAATTCCGTTCCGTTTTTTCTTCTATTAGGAACTTCGCCCTGCCAATGCCCGTTTAGCGTTGAGGGAAGAATTTCCTTTTCTATTCCGGTTAATATCTTTTTTGCCCGCACCATTTCAATTGGTTTGCCAATTAGTTCTTCCAGTGTGTAGCCATAGGTTTCGAGGAAGGAATCGTTAACAAAAATTAAATTGTTGTTAACATCTGTAATGCTGATGCAATCGCCGGAGCTTTTAACTGCATGAGCAAGCATATTTATTTTTTCTTCGGCTTTCTTTATTTCGGTAATATCTCTTGTAATTCCAACGTAAGCAATTAATTCTCCTTTTTCATTGAATATTGGTGCAACCGAAAGAAGAACCGGAAATTCAGTTCCGTCTTTTCTTTTATTAAGAACTTCACCTTGCCACGCTTCATTTTTGGTAATAGATGAAAAAAGATCATTATCCACTTCGGGAAAATTATTTTCCGAATGTATGATGAAGATAGGTTGCTCAATAATTTCTTCTTCATTATAGCCATAAGTTTTAATAAAGGAATCATTAGTAAAAATGAATTTGTAATCCTTATCTGTTACGCCAATACAATCGCTTGAATTTTTAACAGCTAAAGCAAGCACATTTATTTTTTCTTCGGCTTTCTTGCGTTCGGTGATGTCGCGGACTATTGCTTGTAGATAAACCTTGCTGCCAAGTTCTATTTTGTTCAGGCCCACTTCAGCATCGAATAATGAACCGTCTAAACGGCAATGTTTCCACTCAAAGAACTGAGGTTCGCCTTTTATAGCAGCGCCAATTTTTTCCATTGCTTTGTTAGAAGATAAACGCCCGTCGGACTGTTGTTTAGGTGAAAATTCAACCGGAGAATGACCAATAATATCTTTTCTTGAACATCCAAAGATTTTTTCGGTTTTGATATTGCAGTCAATAAAGATTTTCTCATCCATTATAAAGATAGCATCATTGGCAGACTCAAACAGCGTTTTAAACTTGGTTTGGCTTATTTTTATTTCTTCCTCTGAAAGCTTTCTGTCTGTAATATCCATCAAAGAACCAAGCCAGCGAAGAGGATTCCTGTTCTTATCATACAGAACAAATCCCCTATCAAAAACAAAAGCGTAAGAGCCATCCGAGCGTTTGAAACGGTATTCACCGCTCCAGTTTTCCTGTTTTTCATCAAATACCTGTTGAATACTTTGTGTCAAAGCATCCATATCATCCGGATGAATTTTATCTTCCCACCAATGAATGTCTGTTTCAGTTATTTCATGCGGATAGTTGAAAAGCCGGCTGAGCCCTTCGTTCCACCAAATTTCGTTGGTTAATAAATTCCAATCGTAAACGCAGTCGTTTGTTGCCCTGGCTACTAAGTTAAATCGTCCATTGAGTTCAATCATTAATTGTTCGGATTTTTTTCTTTCTGTTATATCAAGATGTGAACCGGACAAATGCAATGGTTTTCCTTTTTCATCGCATTTAATCGAAGCGTGGCAAAGAATCCAGCGGTATGAACCATCACGATGGCGAAAACGATATTCTGATTCAAATTTTTCGCGCACACCCGATAAAAATTCTTTAGTTGATTCTTCTACACGTTTTGCATCATCGGGATGAAGATGAGCCATCAATATTTCAACACCGCCTTGTAATTCTTCGTCTTCATAACCGATTTGCTTTTTCCACTCCGGTGAGTGATAAACCTCGTTAGTCTGCAAGTTCCAATCCCACAAGCCAACACCGCTTGCTATAATAGATTCTTGGAGTTGCTGTTGAGTTTTTTGAATTTGCTTTTGTGATTTTTGAAGTGCGTTTTCTGATTTTTTGTGTGCTTGAATCTCATATTCCAGTTCTTGATTTTGTTTAAGAATTTGTGCCCGGCTTTTACGTAACAAGCGCTCAATAGGTATCCAAATGATTGTGAGCAAGAGAATAGCAAGACCAAAAAACCATTTGCTCTGGATTGCCTCTTCTTGAAACTGCGTTTGTTGTTGGTCGGTTTCATGCTCGTGCAGTGAGATAACTTTTGAAAGTCCTTCGGCATAGAATGTTTTCTGCTTAGAGTATTCGCGGCTTGTTAAAATTGCGTAGGCTTCATTTCGTCTTCCGGTGTGAACCAATTCAAAAACGCGGCGTTCCATTGTTTCAAGTTGAACGTTGGCGCTATCAGTTATTTCCAGCATTTGCTTGGCAGAATGAATAGAATCCATTTGTAACAATTCTTTAATAGTACTATCGAGTTTTGGCTTAAAGAGGCGGTATCGTTTTTCCCATCGAACATTGTCGGTACTTGCCGCGAGCAAAGCAGAATTAGTGAGCACTTCGTCAAAAAGACGGATGTTCTTAACGCGTCTTTCAATTGTTTGTGAACGCTTGGAGTTTTCGAGCATACTTTCCATTACATTGTATGTGTGAGTACCCACTAGGATCATCACAAGAGCAGAGGAAATAATTGCGAAGGACAAAAAAATATTTGGGTTCCTAAGTTTCTCCAAATTAAATTTATTCATAGAATTAATTCCTTATAATTAAGTAGCGAGTAAACATTAGAAAATAATAGAACTATTACCTACTCCACATACTTTGGCATAGAGATGGTAAACGTAGTTCCACTTCCTACCTTACTCTTCACTGAGATAGCTCCGTTTTGTTTTTCCACCAACTCCTTGCAAATAGGTAAACCCAAGCCCGTGCCTATTTCTTGATTAGTTCCGTTAGTTGTAAACTTAACATCGCTTCTAAACAGTTTATCTATATTTTCCGGGTTAATGCCTATGCCGTTATCCGTTAGATTTATTTCTATGCTTTCGCCAACTTCTTTAGAACCAACTGTAATAATTCCTTCTACCGGCGTAAACTTAATTGCGTTAGAAACCAAATTTTGAATTACTGTATTCATCATAATTCTATCGGCTAATAAAAAGTGTTCTTCCGTTTGATCTCTGAGAATAATTTTTTTAGACTCTGTATTACTTTTAACAAGTCCGAAAACATGTTCAACAACATTTTTCAAATTCACTTTAGCCGGAGTGTAAACAAAATCTTCCGATCTCAAGCGGGTGAGATCAAGAAGATCATTTAATAATTGCAATAGATTTTTTGCAATTTGGTTAATGTCCATGCTAATACTTTTAATCTCTTCCGGACTCATTGTGTCTGCATCTTCCATAAGAATTTGTGTTAAGCCGAGAAGCGGATGGAAAGGAGAACGGAGATCGTGAGCAATAATGGAATAAAATTTTTCGTTTTTGGCTAAAACATGTTCTAATTTTTTTGTTCTCTTAAACAGTTCAACAAATACATCAACTTTCGATTTCACAATTTTAGGGATGAACGGAGTAGTTAGATAATCTACTGCGCCGCTTGAGTAACTTTTGAATTTGTATTCCTCCGAGAAGTAAGTATCAGTAACAAAAATAATTGGCGTAGTAGCATTCTTGGAGGATGATCTAATCATGCCAGCCGTTTTGTAACCGTCTAATATTGGCATAGAGATATCGAGCAAAATAAGAGCAAACTGAAGCTCATTGGCTTTATCTACTGCGGCATA
>DAIEQT010000216.1 GCA_027347545.1 Ignavibacteria bacterium
AAACATAAGCTCGCAACTTTGAACGAGAGAGAATTCGATCATGTAAAGAAATTAGCGAGAGAAAAATTAAAAGAGCTCGAAATTATTGACCGCGTGCATAGCTTTAAGGAAGTTGATCAAACATTCTCCGAATCGCAATGCGAAAGTGAAGTTGGAAGATGTTTGGAATGCGGTTGTTCGGAGTATTCCGATTGCCAGCTTCGCCAATATTGCGATGAATACCAGATAGACATCGAAGACTATGTTGGTGAAGTAAAGAAATACACTGTTTATAACCGCCATCCGTTTATTTCGCTGGATGCCAACAAATGTATTAACTGCGGAAAGTGTGTTAGAACTTGTGCCGAAGTATTAAAAGTTTCCGCTCTGGGATTTGTTTACCGCGGGTTTAAGTCTGTTGTGAAACCGGCAATGGAAAAAGCGCTTGCTTCAACAAATTGTATCGCTTGCGGAAATTGTATTGATGTTTGTCCCACCGGTGCGATCTCGGAGAAGTTTCCGTTCAAAGTTCTCGGCACTTTAGAAAAAGAGAATTATGAAACTGTTTGCAATTTCTGTTCTGTCGGGTGCAAAGTAAACTTCAAAAAAATTAATGATGATATTTTCTTTGTCTCAAACTCAACCGATGAAATTAAGAACACGCACAACAATGGCTTCTTGTGTACAAAGGGAAGATTTGGTCACCGCTACTTATTCGAAAAGAATCGGGTTCTTGATCCGGTGGTTAGGAGAAATGGAATTACGCAAAACATGAAAGTTGACGAAGCGATTTCCCTTGTTGAAAAGAAGCTGAAGTCAATCATCAAAGAATATGGAAATGATTCAGTTGCGGTTTTCGCTTCGCCAAAACTTTCCAACGAAGAACTTTACCTTTTGCAGAAATTTACACGCGTTGGCTTGAAGAATAATAACATAGCGAGCCTGAACAATTTATTCTACGGAATTGAGCAAGACAGTCTTGATGATATGATCGGCTTTACATCTTCTACGGCTAAGATGGATGATCTTCAGAATGCAGATGTTATTGTTGTGATGAATTCAAATCTCTCGGAAGAGAACTTGGTAATGGAATTAAAGATTAAAGCCGCTCAGAAAAAGGGAGCTAAGCTTGTTCTTATTAATTCTTCCGAAATAAAACTTACAAAGTACGCCGACTTGTGGATTGATTCTAAGAAGGGAACAAACACGCTGCTGATGAACCAAATGCTGAAGCGCTTGATTGAAGCCAATGCGCTTGATGAGAGCTTTGTTAATGAGAGAATTACCAACTTTGATGAGATGAAGAAAGAATTTTTAAAAGATAACGACTTACTTGCAGAGGCATACTCCGGTGTTGGTAAAGAAAGATTGGAAAAACTTTTTTGTCTCCTTAAAAATTCCGGCTCGAACATCGTATTTGTTTATAATGTAGATTCAACTTCCGATAAATCAATAAATGATTTGAAAGCAATTGGAAACTTTTTACTGTTAACAGGAAGACACGGCAAGCAGAATAATGGCATAATTGTTTTACGCGAATTCAATAATTCTACCGGACTTCTTGAGATGGGAGTTTCGCCGGAATATTTGCCGGGTTACGTTCACGTTAATGAGCAAAATGAAGTAAACAAAATTAGCGAAGCTTGGAAAACCGATCTT
The DNA here is from genome assembly GCA_027347545.1 of Ignavibacteria bacterium. Lineage (GTDB taxonomy): Bacteria > Bacteroidota > Ignavibacteria > Ignavibacteriales > Melioribacteraceae > Stygiobacter. The sequence goes on from DAIEQT010000216.1 coordinate 1,639, forward strand.
GAACAAATATTTAAGCCGGCTGATCTCGCTCTGAAAATGAAAAGAGGAGAGATTAAAGCCGCTCTTGTTTTCGGCGAAGATCCTTTATCGAACAAAAACAGCGGTAAGTATTTTAACAATGTTGAGTTTACAGTGGTTTGCGATTCATTTCATACCACAACGACTGAAGAAGCTGATGTTGTTCTGCCTGCTGCAACTTACATTGAGCAAAGCGGAACTTACACTCGTTGCGATAACACAACTCAACGCTCAACCAAAATTGTTAAGGGCATGCACGATTTCGAAAACTGGCATCTGATTTCTAAACTTGCTCAGCATTTTGCAAATGGATTTAAATTCGAGTCATCGGAAGAAATTCTTACCGAAATTAAATCGGTTGATAGATTCATTGCGCACGCTGAGCTTAATTCATCATGGCTGGATGGATATTTTGCAAACGGATTTAGCAAAGAAAAGTTTTCTTTAGCGGAATGCGAGGTTGATCTTTCTACTTTCGATCCTGTAAAAGAAACTATTCATTTTCAAGAGAATTATTATCTTAACACTATCAAAAAGAAGCTTATGTAAAGGATGATCTCATTTAATGATTTCCGGCTAGTGATGGACTTATATGAAAACGTTGCCATCATCGGAAAAGATTTGAAACTGATTTATGTAGGAAAATCACTAGCTGAATTATTAAAGCAAGAAGATGTTGACCTTGACACTATCACTTCGCAGGCCAATAAAAATAAAAATCAACTTAGCATTGCCGCTTCAATTTCAAAACTTGTTACCTCAAAGCAAACACAAATAATCCCTCTTCCGGATTCTGAAGAGCTGATAGCTTTTTTTTCGGACGACGCAGAAACAATATTTATCGGATTGAAAGAAAAAATTACGCGCGTTCAAACAATTGAATATCAGTTAAAAGAAAGAGTAAAAGAGCTTGAATGCCTTTATGGCGTAAGCAAGGAAATGGATTCTCCTAAAAGAAGCATAGATGAAATTCTGTATAACTGTACAAAGTTAATTGAGAAATCGTTTCAGTTTCCGGATGACACGGCTGTTAACATAGAAATAGGTAAGAAAAACTATGGTGAGATTAAGTATGATTCACAGCAGATTAAAGATGTTCTTGCATCGAATATTCATTTGGGTGATGTGAAGAAGGGGGAAGTAAAAGCGTTTTTGAAAAATGACCTTGGCTTTTTGGATGAAGAAAAAAAACTGTTAGACGAAATTGCGCTAAAGATTGAGAGTTTGATAGAGCGGCAGGAAAAAACTGTTAATTACGAGAAGCAGCAGAAAATTCTTTCCGCCAAAAATGAAGCCCTAATTAGAATGACGGAAGAATGTTATCAGAAGAGAGAAAAGCTTAACACTTTCATCAAAGCTATCTCGGAAATAATAGTTGTTGTTGATCATGAATTCAATATAGTAATGTCGAACAAAGATGGAATTGGTGATGAAGGCAAATGTTTCAACAAGATTTTTGGTTTGAACGAAAGATGTGCTGATTGTCCCGCAATTATCACTTTTGTTTCCGCACAAGATGCGGCTTCAGAGCGTATTCATGAAGAAAAAAATATCCTGCTGGATACTCATCCAATCCGCAGCAGCGATGGTAAAGTTGATCGTGTTCTCGAAGTTTGCCGCGATGTTACAAACCAGAAACAGTTGGAATCGCAGCTTATACAATCTTACAAACTTGCTTCGCTTGGTAAGCTTGTTGCCGGCGTTGCTCATGAAATTAATAATCCGAATACATTTATACTCGGCAATTTGAAAATCATTAATGAATCATTCGAAGATATTTTCCCGATACTTGATGATTATTTCAAATCGCATGATGATCTGAAGATCGCGCGGCTTAACTATAACATTTTCAAAGAAAATATTTCTGTTCTTGTGAACGATATGATTAACGGCGCTAACCGTACCAAGAAAATAGTTTCCGACTTGCGGAACTTCGCTAAAAAAGATGACGGCGCGCTTACCGATGATGTTGATATCAACTATATAATTAAGAATAATCTTACACTAACCAGAAAACATATTAAGAAGTATGCCGGGCTCGAAGTTAATCTGAATGAAGATATCCCGACTTTCAAAGGGAGCTTCAATAAAATAGAACAAGTGCTGCTAAATCTTGCTATCAATGGTTCCGAAGCTATCGAGCACGATCATGGAGTTGTTACAATCTCTACCAATTACGATGCTAAGAACAATGAAGTTGTTTTAATTGTGAGCGACAACGGCTCCGGAATGAGCGATGCTACAATCAAAAATATCTTCGACCCTTTCTTCACAACAAAACGGGATAAAGGTGGAACCGGACTTGGGCTATCCATCACTTACGGAATCATAAGAGAAATCAACGGGAAAATAGAGGTAACCTCAAAAGTTGGTGTTGGTACAACTTTCACTATTCGAATTCCCGCTACAAGGTAAGCCATGACAAAAATTCTTCTTATTGATGATAACCAGGCTGTGCTGAATTTTCTTAGAGTTTTGCTTTTGCAAAAAGACCAGTATGAAGTTGAAACTCTTCAGGACAGCACAAAGGCATACGATGTAATTGAGCAAGGTAAATTTGATGTTTTAATTCTTGATATGGATATGCCGAATGTTTCCGGGCTGGATATCCTTAAGCACATTCAAAAAAATAAAATTACTCTTAAAACAATTGTGCTAACCGGAGTGGAAGATATTGATCTCGCTATTTCCGCGATGAAACTCGGTACTTACGATTATATGTTGAAGCCGGTAGATGAAGTGCAGTTATTCAAAGCAATTGAAACGGCAGTTCATGAAAAAGAACTTCTCGTTAAGAGTTTGGTTACTCATAAACTTTCTTTGGATTCGCTCAAGTATAAAAAAGCTTTCCAAAATGTGATTACGCAAGATGAAAACATGATTAAGATTTTTCATGTTGTGGAAAAGTTTGCAGAGACGGATAACAGCGTTTTAATTTGGGGCGAGAGCGGCAGCGGAAAAGAACTTATTGCTCAGGCTATTCATCAGATTAGCAGCCGCCGCGATAAAAATTTTGTAGCAGTTAATGCCGGCGCATTTGCGCAAGAATTATTCTCTTCGGAATTCTTCGGTCATGAAAAGGGAGCCTTCACCGGCGCATCGCGGGACAAAGTTGGCTTTATTGAGGAAGCTGACGGCGGAACTCTATTCCTTGATGAGATTGGTGAACTTTCCTTGCCGATACAGGTAAAACTTTTGCGTGTTCTTCAAGAAGAAGAATTCTACCGGCTCGGCTCTACAAAAAATATTAAAGCGGATGTTCGCATAATTGCCGCCACAAACAAAAATCTCTTTGATGAAATTCGAAAAGGAAGTTTTAGAAAAGATTTGTTCTTCCGGCTAAACATAAATTCCATAAATCTCCCGGCGCTTCGCGATAGAAAAGGAGATATAGAACTACTTGCCAACTATTTCCTGGAAAAATTTAATAGCAAGTATAAGCGCAATATCAAGAGGATTTCGGATTCGCTATTGGCTTGTCTAAAATCTTATTCCTTTCCCGGCAATGTGCGAGAACTGATGAACTTAATTAACAGCGCAATCATTGTAGAAACC
>DAIEQT010000230.1 GCA_027347545.1 Ignavibacteria bacterium
TTCAAACGGGAATCTTTTTCGGTTTTTTCGCCTTTTAGAGCAACCGCTTAATTCCTTGTATAGTGGGGTTATTATTACCTAATTAATTCTTTTATACAAGTTTTTGTATTCATAATGGTTTTGCTATTTTTTGCCCAACAAAATTCAAACCGAACGATCATGAAAAAATTAGCCATTGTTTTATTGCTTTTGTTTAGCACTACAAGATATTTTGCTCAGGAAGGGGAAGACGTCGGCTGGGTTGCTCGTTTTGGTGCTGCTGGCGGAGTTTCACCATCTTTTGTTTTTCCTAAGCTCGATGCGCTGAATCTCAAAATAAAAAGTATTGGACTTCCGGAATTATCCAACGGAATGTTTTTGTTTGGTGGTGGTGGTTATGCTTATATAATGATTGTTGATAATGTTAGAATTGGTGGAATAGGTCTTAGCGGAACACAAAGTACAAGTGGGCATGTTCGTGTAGCGGCTTGGCAAAATGAAGTTAAATATAATTATAGCTTTGGCGGTTTGACAATTGAGTACACACTTCCTTTTGTAAAAAATGTCGCGCTATCTGTTGGCGGTATAATTGGTGGCGGCTCTCAAAGTATTGAAGTATATCAGAATGAATTACCTTATACTTGGAGCAATGCATGGCCTTCAGATTACAAGATAATTGAAGATCCATTTGATTTGTTGCAGTCAAATTCTGCTTCAATTATTAAAAACAGTTTTTTTACTCTTACCCCTACTCTTAATCTGGATGTGCCAATTAACAGATTTATAGCTTTACGAATTGGCGGCGGCTATGTGATGAATTTTTCCGATAAATGGAAAATAAATAACGATCAAAATATTACCGGAGTTCCGAAAGAACTCTCTTCAAATAATTTCTTTATTCAAACCGGAATCTATTTCGGGTTCTTTGCTTTCTAAAATGAGGAATTATAAATCATAAATTAGAAATGATAAATTTGGTATGAGTAATTGGATACTGGATTAGGAAAACGGTTATTTGATTTTGCAGTAAACAGATCAAGTTTTGTAGAAGGCTGCCAAGTGGTAAAGAGTATCAAATAATTTCGAATCAACTTATAAAATCATCTACATCAAGCGGTGCAAATTATGAAGAAGCACAAGGTGCAATTTCAAAGCCGGATTTTTTCAACAAAATAAATATTTCGTTAAAAGAAATGCGGGAATCAAGTTACTGGTTGCGAATAATTAAAGAAATAAAAGCTGAAGAAGATGAAGTAGTAAGTTTGTTAAATGAATCCTTAGAGCTTATGAAAATTTTAGGATCAATAAGTTCAAAATCTTCAAAGCGTAATAATTAGTTTTAATTTGTTAATTAAGTTCTGAAGTTACGCATGAATTGAATTTGGTGAATTATTTTTAGTGAAACTTAGTGTCTTGGTGCCTTTGTGGCTCAATTTCCTATGTTTTCTTTTGCCACCAAGTCACAAACCTGCCCGCCACGTTGAATACACTTTAGCAGGCGGGGACACTAAGAAATCACAAAGTGCGTAACTTCAGTTAAGTTCCACTAATCAATAACAATTTATCCATTATAATTCTAAATTTATCATTATGAATATACTAGTTACCGGCGGTGCCGGATTTATCGGCAGCAACTTCATCAATTATATATTGTCTGAAAGAGACGATGTGTTCATAGTTAATCTTGATAAGCTAACTTACGCCGGTAATTTGGAAAACCTTAAACCAAGTGAAGGAAAGAAGAATTACCAGTTCGTCCGTGGCGATATAACAAACAACGAGCTCGTTGATTATCTCTTCAAAAAGTATTCTATAAAGTATGTTATAAATTTTGCCGCTGAATCTCATGTTGATCGAAGCATTCTCGGTTCGGAAATCTTTTACCGCACTAATGTGATTGGTACAAACGTTTTGCTGGAAGCTTCCCGCCGCTACAACATAGAAAAGTTTTTGCAAGTATCAACCGATGAAGTTTACGGAAGTCTTGGTGCTACCGGACTTTTTACCGAGCAAACACCAATTACTACAAACAGCCCATATTCATCCAGTAAAGCCGCAGCCGATTTAATGGTGCAAGCTTTTCATCATACTTACGGATTGCCGGTGGTCATTACACGCTGCTCAAATAATTATGGTCCACTGCAATTCCCGGAGAAGCTAATTCCGTTGATGATTTTAAATTGCCTCAAAGACAAAAAGCTTCCGGTTTACGGTGATGGTATGAATGTCCGCGATTGGATTTACGTGATTGATCATAATAAGGCTGTTAATTTGGTATTTGAAAAAGGAAGAATTGGCGAGGTCTATAACATCGGCGCTTCGCGAGAAATGGCAAATATCCAGATTGTTAAACTCATTTTGAACAAGCTTGGCAAGACAGAGGAATTAATTGAGTACGTAAAAGACAGACCGGGACACGATAGACGCTACGCGATAGATTCAACAAAAATCCAAACCGAACTTGGCTGGAAGCCTTCTTTCGAGTTTGAGCAGGCTATGGAATATACTATTGACTGGTATTTGGCTAACAAAACCTGGTGGGAGCGTATTATTTCCGGCGAGTATCAAAAATATTATGAAGTTCAGTATGGAAATCGTTAATTTTAACCGGTCAATGAAATAGGAGTATATCTCTGCCTCATTTTTACCATTCGTTTTACACGCTTTTATTTTAGAACAAATTAGAATAACTATGAAAAAACTACTTGTTTTTATTATGCTTTTTGTTGCTCAATCCGCATTTGCACAAGAAGAACAAAGCAGCAGCAAGCAAATGTCTTTTTCCGCTCTTCAGCCAATTACTGTTACTGTTGGCGGGAGTTTCATCGTTACCGGTTCCTTTACTTCATCGAGAAACCAGCGGTTGGATCACTTTATTACTTCTGTTTTTGCTAAGGCGCAAGAAAATGTTATGCGCGGCTTAAACAAACCGGAAACAATAAAATTGGTAATGAGGGAATTTGAAAAGTACGCTTTACGTGATATTACGTTGAAAAGAGTCAACGGCGACATTTTGAAAATAGACTTGTTCAAATTTCGCATCACAGGTGATTTTTCGAATAATCCTTACTTGATGCAAGATGATGTAATTATCTTTCCTGCAAATGATGAAGAAAGAAATTTTATTGATATAAGCGGTGCGGTTAATAAGCCAATTAAATTTCAGTTTGTTGAAGGGGATAAACTTTCCGATGCGATTATGTTCGCCGGCGGAATAAATCCGGCTTTTGATAATGTTACTGAAGTTGAAATATCCAGAATTGCAGAGAATGGAACTAAAGAAGAGATTGTTAAAACGGCTGTAAGCCAGAATCCTTTGTTAAAGCGAGGAGACAGAATTACAGTTCTTTACCGAGAGAATTATAAAAAGTCTTACAAGATTTTGGTTCTGGGGGAAGTCGAGCGTCCTGGTTATGTGTACATCTTGAAGGATAATTCTACACTTAAAGAAGTAATTACTAAAGCCGGCGGTTTTACAAAACAAGCTGATTTGAAAAGAGCCGAGCTAATCCGTGCGACAGATAATTCTCAGACTCTAAAGTTGAAAGCAATAAGGGACTATTACGAAAGAGATACAACCGCAACGACTTTGCCTGTGCTTCAAGTTCGTG
>DAIEQT010000233.1 GCA_027347545.1 Ignavibacteria bacterium
AATGTTCCTTTTTGTTTTTCGAAAACAAGTTTCTCAAACCGGTTAATCCAAGTGCGGACTTAATAAGAGCGCTGCTGTTTTGCGTTTCCCAACCTTCCGGAGTATATGCAATTGTTTTGAAAATATTAATTACGAAGAAAACAGTTCCTACCATTACGAGGGCAATTCCTACAATAAAGAATGTTCCACCCAGTACGCTAAACTGAGTAAAGTCTGCTGGCAATGGCCAATACAAAGTGTAAAGAGGGGAGTAGTGAGAAACAAATCCGGAAAGCCAAAACACGAGCGTTCCAATTGCAATCAATCCCATTGTCCAATTACCAAGTTTGATACTCCACAGAGGCTTTTTCATTAAGAATGGAACTAAGAATAGAAAGGCCCCAAATACTATTGAATATGTTGAGCCAAAAATTCCAACAAGTGGATGCGCTGTTAGTATTGCGAAGAATTGCTCGTGAGTTATGTAAGAAAAAGGTGTTACTTCATAAACTCGCATTATCATACCTTCAACAACAGCGACTGCGTAATAAATCAATCCTACTACTACAAAGCGTAATGTAAGTTTTTGCATTGGCGTTAAAGAATTTGGTTTGAACAATCCTTGTTCGCCATTAGTAAGTGTTTGTATAAAGTTCATGTTCAATCTCAATTTTAGTTGTTAATTATTCTACTACTTCAACTGCATCTCTAACTATCATGTTTATTCCTTTCCAGCCGGAGTATTCTGTTGAGCGGATTGAATAAACATCCGGTTTATCAAATTGCCAAAGAATATCGTTATTGTGTCCAGGCAGAACTTGCATTTGAAAAACCATTGTGTTGTCCTTTCTGAATAAGCCAAAACCGTATGTCAGGTCAGATGAAGTAACATTGAAGCGAACTTTTTCCTTTTTTTTAATGATTAGTTTTTCAGAAGGGAGATGAAACTTGTGATTGCCAACCGAAATATTAAACTCCTTATCTGCTTGAATTTCTGCTCTGTCTAAATCCATTGGCTTCCATGGAATTGTCTCGTGCGTAACTATGTGAAGCGAGACACCGATTACAACTAAGAACCCTACGAAGGAATAAAATATTGCCGGTTTAATCTCTTTTTGATTACCGTCTCGTGTAACCTTGTAAGCAAACCATCCCATCAGAAGCATAATTGCCATTACATAAAAGGTATAGGCAAATGTTTGCCCGTTAAGAACTACGTTTGAATCAACCATTGCTGAGTCCTTTTGTTAGTTAAAGAATTTTAATTACTACCAATATGTAGTAATTAAAAACAAAAAAATCAATTTTTACTTTTTTTTGATTAATTCGGAAAGTTTAGTTGAAGAAAGGGTCTTTATAAGATCAGTTTGAGATTTCTCCCAAACCTCGTGCATTGCACAAGGATCTTCAAGAGCGCATTCGCTGAATCCAAAAAAACAAGAAGGCGTGGTTTGAAATCCTTCCACAGCTTCAATAATGTCGGAAAGGAAAATGCTATCAATATTTTTAGAGAAAGAATAGCCGCCAAACTTGCCCCTAATGCTGGTGATTAACCCATTTTTGGAAAGATCGGTTAACAATCGCTGTAAATATTTTTTAGGAATTTTGAGCTGTTTGTGCAAGTAATCCGAGGAATAGAGTGCCTTGCCTTCGGTCGCCATCAAAGTCAAAGTTCTAAGAGCATATTCGGTTGTTTTTGAAAAGGTCATGTTAGCATAATTCTTTTTCGCAATATAACAGTTTGAATTCATCTGAGTAAAACTCATCTTACGCTGTTAATTCTTAATCTTCCTCTTAATCATAATCTTAATTGGATTTAGAACCAGATTACGAGCAAGATTACGATTAAGATTATGAAAGTGCGTAACATCAGTGAGTAAAATATTCGCCTATCTTAATTAGGCTGAAGGCAAAACAATTTACTTAAACCAAAAATTTAATTGATTCCCTTATCATCAAGATATTGCACAAAAGCCTAAAAAAACTATATATTTGTCCTCGCTTTTGAGCGAATTGTTCTTTGATGCCGGGATGGCGGAATTGGTAGACGCACAGGACTTAAAATCCTGTGGGCATTTATGCCCGTGCCGGTTCGACTCCGGCTCTCGGTACGAGATTATTGTACATCAAGTTTTATTGGGGTTCTTAGCTCAGTTGGCTAGAGTGTCTGCTTGACGTGCAGAAGGTCATAGGTTCGAATCCTATAGGACCCACAACAATCGGAGTTCACTCCGTTTTTTTTTATAAAGGTTTATGGAAAAGATAAATATAAAATTTCCCGACGGCTCAGTTAGAGAATTCGATAAAGGTGTCACACCTTACGAAGTGGCTAAATCAATCTCTAACAGATTAGCTGATGATGCGCTCGTTGCCAAAGTGAATGGTTCTATGAGCGATCTTTCTTGCAAGTTGGAAAGTGATTCAGACTTGCAATTATTTACTTTCGATTCCAACGAAGGCAAAGAAACATACTGGCATTCATCATCGCACTTAATGGCTCACGCGGTTCTTTCGATTTTCCCGGAGGCTAAGTTTGGTGTAGGTCCCGCTATTGAAGGTGGATTCTATTATGATATTGATATTAATTCCCAGCTTACGGAAGAAGACCTCGTTAAGATTGAAAACAAGATGATTGAGATTGCCGGCCAGAAAAATGCATTCAAGAGAACTGAACTTAGCAAAGCTGATGCATTAAAGTTCTTTGAACAAAAAGGCGATCAGTACAAATTGGAAATTATTAGCGAATTGGATAAAGCCGCTACAGCAATCAGCATTTACGATGAAGGCGATTTCACTGATTTGTGTACCGGTCCTCATATTCCGGATGCCGGCAGAATTAAGTTTGTAAAACTTCTCACAGTTTCCGGTTCTTACTGGAGAGGCGACGAGAAGAATAAAAGAATGCAGAGAATCTATGGCATTACCTTCCCGAAAAAGAAAATGCTTGAAGATCATTTAGCATTTCTAGAAGAAGCCAAAAAGCGCGATCATAGAAAACTTGGAAAGCAGTTAGACTTATTTAGTATTCACGAAGAGGCTGGTGCCGGATTGATTTATTGGCATCCAAAAGGTGATAGAGTCAGAAATACTATCGAGACTTTCTGGCGTTCTGCTCACCTAAAAAATGGTTACGATATTTTATATTCCCCGCATATGGGAAAGAGTTGGTTATGGCAGACAAGCGGACACTTATCTAACTATAAAGATAATATGTACGCACCAATGAATATTGATGAGCAAGAGTACTTCATCAAACCGATGAACTGCCCATTCCATATTTTGATATATCAATCTCAGCTTCGTTCTTATAGAGATTTGCCGTTGCGCTGGGCAGAACTTGGAACAGTTTACCGCTATGAAAAGAGCGGTGTACTTCACGGACTTCTGCGTGTTAGAGGATTTACACAAGATGATGCTCATATTTTCTGTACAAAAGAGCAGATTGAAGATGAAATTATAGAAGTAATTCGATTTTCAAATTATATGTGGAAGTCTTTCGGTTTTGAGCATTTGAAATTTTACATTGCTACAAAACCAGAAAAGGCTGTTGGTGATGATGCGATTTGGGATAAAGCAACTAACGTATTAAAACTTGCTTGCGAAAAAGAAGGCAT